>JAPPII010000003.1 GCA_028820845.1 Candidatus Poribacteria bacterium | reverse complement strand
TCGTTTATTTCGCAGCTATATTGATCACTGCTAACAAAATGTAAACACTACGTACATATACTATCCGATAGATATGATGCCTTCCTGTATCGTCATCCACTTTACGATAAGGAATTGATAAAATCTCTGAACTATTATTACTTAGATATTCTGTGATGTCTTCAAGATTGCCGTCAAAACGTCCCAATCGATGCCCTGATAACTCTAGATATCCTCTTTTTACAGTACCAGATTTGATTTGTAATGCGTATCCCGTATTATTTACCACAACTCGTATATCAGCTTCATCATCATGTCCTGCTTCTGTCCAAGTAGCATAATGTCGGGCTGTACTATCTGATTGAATGGCTTTGAATATAAGTTCTTCTAGTTCCCAACCCAAACAACGTCCACCATCGAATAATTCATGATATTTCTTTAAGCTTTGTTGCAAGGTCTGTTGCATTCTAGGCGTTAATCGGTACACTGTCAGCCTCCCTTACCCATACCAGTTGTTCGGCATCGTATCCGAGCCACTGTTTTGCAAAATCAACAAATTCAGGATTTATTTCTATACCGAGATATTCAACACCTAATGACTGAGCCACGACGCATTCTGAACCCGAACCTGCGAACGGGATAAGGACCCTGCCGCCATCTCCGTTGATACGAGACCGGATAAGCCGTCTGGTTAATTCCATAGGCTTTTGGGTTGGATGCTTTAGGACATCGTGTCCGCGGTGCTCAGATAAATGTTCAGGTGGATAAATTTGAGATCCACAAGTTTTACAAACAAACCATCTTTCAGCACGCCCCGCTCCCCCTGCCAAAGCTGGAATTTTAATAACATCTCTGGGTAAAGCCCCATTCTCATGTGCCTGATAAATGGTTGTTTTGCCGGATCTTCCATAACGAGAAGGGGTGTTTTTGCGTTCTTTTCCCGCTGCGTTTTTTAAGAAACTTGCAGTATAAGGCTCTCTAATTGGGTCTATTTCCAGGCCTGGGCGCTCGGTGTTCGGCTTCCAAAGACATAATATTGTTTCATGGGACCTTTGCCAAAATTTGAGGGACGGAACTGTTTTGTTGGTGTAATGCCATGCCAGCCAACGTTGCTCGTTGATGGGAAAGCGGACAGAAATTCTTGCAATAATTTCGGGAAACCCATAAAGATAAAGCAAACCATCATCTGTCAAAAGATGCAAACAGTCTTTTATCCATAATTCTGCCCATGCTACGTAGTCATCCATTGGCATAGAGGCACTATTATTACCGAAATCCTTACCGATATTGTACGGCGGGTCTGCAATAATTATATGGTATTGCTTTTTGCTTTTCATCAGCTCTGGTAAGACCTTTGTTGTATCTCCAACTATGACTGTATTGGTGAATGTATTTTCCTTCATACCAAATTTCCTAATTTACCCTTTATGAAAAATTTGAGTTTCTTTTCAATACCTGCATCTTCTATATCAGAGCCATTCAATTGTCGGTTTTTTGCCAATTCTTGCGGCATTGTCGCGAGCAGAGCTCACTCCCACAGCAAAGAGTGCTTCGGCAGAAAATCAAAGTTATTGGAGAATTGAATGCCTCTGTCTTCTATGTATTTTAGCATGTCCGGGGCAATTTTGTCAAATAGAAAAATAGGGACATTCAGTTTTCTGATGGAATAGATGGGAAGCCCTTTGAGCCGGGAAACTTACAGATTTCTCAGACAGAGATGCTAAAGCTGAATGGCCTTGATTATTCGTTTCAGCGTGTTGCAAAGGTTTTGAAGTATATGATACAATGTCTTCTATATCATAGCAATACCTTTGCCACTTTATCCGGGTCTGGTTTGGGGGGAGTGTAATGAATAGCCCCAATAGAACCGAGGTGTTCAGCGATGTTGTGAATAACACTGGTTTCAGGTTTTTGTGGAAGTATTTTTTAGGACTTACGCAGTAAGTTAGATTTGTGTTATACTTTTGTATTATGACGACCCTAACTGTTTGAGAAAAAAGATACCCGTTACTATCGGATTATTGCCAGTTTCTCTTAGCCAGTTTTCACAACTTTACGCAGACGTATTTTGCGGAGCATACAGACCGATGGAGTCATGACCAACTCAATCGGTTGCTGCGTGAAGAACGTATCTCTGCGGGAGACCTCTGGCGCTCGGTGAAAAATGACATTGAGTTTGACCCCGATGGCTACCTGATCTTTGACGATACCGTTGTGGCAAAACCGTATGCCAAAGCGATTCAAAGCGTTCGTAGACAATGGAGCGGTTCAGAGAAGCGCGTCATTACAGGGATCGGTATCGTCACATGCCGCTATGTCAATCCAAAGACGCAGGCGTATTGGATCATTGATTATCGTATTTATGACAGTGACCGAGATGGTAAAACCAAACTTCAGCATCTTGTAGATATGTTGCGAAATGCCCCCTTCGTCAAACGTCTTGCGTTTCGGAGGGTGCTGATGGATACTTGGTATGCTTCAATGAAGGTCATGAAAGCGATTGAAGCACTTTCTAAGGTCTCCTATGCCCCTGTGAAACGCAGCCGGCTCGTCAGCACTTCAGTTGCCTCAGGCTACCAACGTGTAGAGGCGTTGACGTGGACGGCTTCGGAAGTGCCTACGGGCAAACTTGTGCATATCCGAAAGTTCCCGAAAGACCATCAAGTGAAGGTGTTCCGGATAGCGTCTGCCTCTGGACGCACGGCATATATTGTAACCAACGATTTATCTCAATGCGATGTTGAGGCGACGCACGAGACCTGTCGGCTCCGCTGGAAGGTTGAGCAACTTCATCGGGAACTGAAACAAACCACAGGTATTGGCAGCTGCCAAAGTCGTCTCCATCGTGCCCAACGCAATCACATTGCGTGTTGTTTATGGGTTTAGGTGAGTTTGACGCGTGCCGCACGTGCAGCCGGTCAAACCATTTATCAACTCAAAGAAAGTTTACTTGAGGATTACATACGAAAACAACTTCACAAACCTACTATTTCTGTCAATATTGCGTAAGTCCTATTTTTAATGTTTCTTGTAAATATCTGAGTCCTCTGTAACGTGCTTTGATGTCTAAGACGCCAAAACCGGGATGTTCCGGGTTTCCGAACATCTCACGGAGTTTCGCTGAAACATTGACCATGAACATGGACAGGTTCGCAGCAGTGTTGACCGGTATCTCCTTGACGTTGATAAAATCGTCTAAGCCCCAAAACTGTTTTGCGTCCCGGAAGTTGAACTCAATTTGAAATCGGAGCGCGTAATAATCACTCATTGTTTCGGCATCCAACTCGAGATCGGAGGCGAAAAATAAAACGTGTGATGTCTCTTTTGTCTTTGCGTCAGTTTTTCGCAAACACACGACATTCAAGGGGTCCGGGAAGCGTTTGGGTTTCCGACATTCTATTTCATAGACTTCCGTGGTGATGTTGCCTTGCGTCTGTGTTGAAACCCGATATTTGCTGTCAATCTCTTTAGGATTGAACTTTTCACCATAGATAGCGGGTGTCCGCGTCCTTGATAAGGTGTCGCCGGTGGCAAATACAAGGCTGCATCTCTACGAAGTTTTGAAATCAGATGGAGATCACAGTTTCTGAGCATCTGTAGCGTGTTATTGTTTCCGAAGTAGCCATCATCGAATCGGTATGAAACCTCTAATCGTTGCTAAGACCGTCTTGAGCATAGATTGGCTCTGTTTCAAAGTGTCGTTGAGGACGATCTCGGACTTGTTTCGATCTTTGCTCCCTTTCGGACGTCCCGGTTTACCTTGTGTTTCCGAAGTTTTTGAGACAGTGCGTTCTTTGCGTGATGTTTGGATCGTTTTCGGTGTCGTTGATGCTTCCCCTCGGACGATCTGTTCCATACACATTGGGTATGAACGGCGCTGCTTGATGCTGATGATTGACACCGCAAAAAATACCAGACCCGGTATGACTTTACCGATTATTGATGAGAAAAAACGCGATAAACCGTATGTGGCATCGCCTGATTTTGGCACAACTGTTTCATCACCGGCAAGCAAATATACATCATCGGGATCATACAGATGTGCTCTAAAGAAGACCCAAAAAAGTCTGCTCCAAGGGATGAGTGTGTTGTAAAACCTTTGGATCGTGCGATAACTCCCGCCTTCTTTCGTCCAACGAGAGATATTTCGCAGCGTTACGCCCCCGGTCATCGCAAGCACTGCGAACACGATTTCGCAGAACTGACGAGGCGTTGGTGCTGATAAATATGGACTGAAAACTGTAAATAAGGATACAATCTCTGACATGGGTAAACATCCTTGTAAGTTGGGTTTGTTTCACCTATAACTTTAGGATATTTACCCTATTTAGTCAATCATTTTGGCGAAGGTATTGTATCATAGGAGAAAGGGTTCATAATGTCTGACAAAACGAAGAATGACTTGCTGCCAGAAACTGAAGGTATAACAGATTTTGGAATTGAATCGTTTCCTTCGACTGAAGGTTGAAAACCACACCATCTTTGCCTGAATACAAGAAAGGAGATTATATGAATAATCCACATACACGACTTCGGGTTACGATGCTTGATGGAGAAATTATTCAATGCCATATAGCAGCAGATACTGTAGAAAAGGTGATTTTTAGACTTGGCCCTGAGCGTGTCTTAAGCGTAGATGACAACAATATGCTTATTTCACGGTTTCAGTTATCTTCAAGCAGTCGGCAATTCGATAAAGTGGGTGAGTACTATATATCGAGAGATCTAAGAAACGAACACAAAAAAGCATGTCTTGACAGAATTGCTGAGCGTCTTGGTGTCTCAATGAAAGTCGAAATTATTCCGAAATAGGCTTCTATTGTTTATCAAGTACCATACACCTCTTGAGCCAAGCGTAACATTATCTGGAAGTCTTTATTAATTTCTTGGAAAATAGACGAAGGAGATTCATAATGGCAGATCAATTGAGAGTTGGGATTGTTGGGGCGCATCGAGGGAGTTCTTACGTCGTACCTTTCAAAGCGATAGCGGAAACCGATGTAACGGCGGTTTGTGACATCAATGAGGAAACCCTCCAGAACGTTGCTGAACGGTTTAGTATTCCGCAGAAGTTCACAGATTATGGTGCGATGTTGGATGCAGTCGATCTGGTTGTCCTCGCCACTCCTGAGAACTTGCACGTACCGCAGTCAATCGAGGCATTAGAAGCCGGGAAACACGTTATTAGTGAGGTAACTGCTGCTGTCAAGTTAGAGGAGTGCTACGACTTGGTTCGGGCGGTTCGGAAGTCGTCTGCGAAGTACACAATGGCTGAAAATACCTGCTACTCGAAATCAAACGTACTCATCCGCAGCATGGTAGAGGCGGGAATGTTTGGGGATGTCTATTTCGGGGAGGGAGAGTATCTTCACAACATTAAATCTCTCCATCACGATGCAGATGGCAACCCAACGTGGCGTTACTATTGGCAGGTAGGCATTAATCGGTGCAACTATGCGACACATAGTCTCGGTCCGGTGCTGCAGTGGTTCGGTGGACGAGTTGTGAGTGTCTGTTGTCTTGGAACGGGTGTCAATACCGATCCGGAACATGCGATGGAAGATACCGTGATGATGCTGTGTAAGACCGATGGCGGTGGGTTAATCAAAATTCGGATTGATATGCTCTCGAACCGTCCTGCGAATTCCTATTTCAGCTTGCAAGGGACAAAAGGCTGCTATGAGAGTTCGCGTGGATTGGGTGCGGCACCGAAGATTTGGTTGGATGAGTTCTCGGTAGCTGAGCAGTGGCGACCGCTTTCGCAGTTTGAAGACTGCTTACCCGAACGATGGAAGAACCCGCCTGCTGAGTCTGAGAATGCGGGCGATCTGGGTGAGTATTTCAAGGTGCGGGATTTTGTTGATAGTATCCTCACGGATACGCCGCCGCCGCTTGATGTCTATACGGCAATGGATTTCACAGTGCCGGGATTGGTTTCGGAGCAGTCGATCGCAAGCGGTGGCGCACCGATGGAAGTTCCAGATTTTCGGAAAATTGAATAACAAAGTGGCGGTGGAGGGTAGAATTGATCTCGGAACGATCTTAATATTCTACCTCTACAGGATCAAAAACAAGCCCGCAGCTGCTGCAGCGGTATCCGCTATCCAGGTCGGCCTCGACGAGTGGGAAGAGCATGCCACAGCAAATCGGACACGGTTCGTCAATCTCCATTTGGGCTTGTTCTATTTCACCGGAGCGGTTTTCAAATTCAACAATCATGTGGGTTCTCCTTTTAATATCTCGGTAGCGTTGGGTCAATTTCGGCTGCCCACTGGTCAATACCACCTGCGAGGTTTTTGGCATCACGGAATCCGTTTTGGTGCAGGTAGGCGGTGGCATAGAGGCTTCGTTGTCCGTGATGGCAGTAGACAACAATCTCTTGTTCTGCTGGGAGACTCTCTATGTGGTGCGGTAGGGTGTTGAGCGGTATTAGTCTCGCACCTTCGAGATGCACGATGTCATATTCGCTCTGCTCGCGGACATCAAGCAACAACACGGATGCGTCTGTGTCTAATTTTTGTTTCAGTTCCTGTGGGGAAATTTCGGGAATCTGCGTTTGCATGATTTATATTTATTTTTCCGGGTTTTCTTTCTCCGGTTCGAGCGGTGGTGATGGTGCGCACTCTGGACACGGACACGTCTCGCGTAAAACTTCAAAAGGGTAGATACCGGTAGCGTGTCCATCGTTCCAATTAAACTGTAAGGCGTAACGACCAACCAATTGGATATCAAGGGGTTGAATATCGTCTGAGACTGCAATGAGCGTTATATCTCCGTCGCCTTGCGGTGAAAAGAGGGAGTGGACATCTCTGCCTTTGTGCCGGATGATGGCGCATTCAGCGCACGGACACATCTGACGGAGGTAGGGATATGGATACCAACTACTATGCCCGTCTTTCCACTCTATCTGAAAGGCATTCGGATGTTTCTTGAGGAGTTTCGGTTGTTTTGCAATCCTGTTCATGATACAGGTTACGGCACACGGCGTGTGCCTACTACTTTAAAAGATACCGAGTTCGTCTCTTGCGTCTTCGCTCATCATTTCCATGGTCCAACGCGGGTCCCAAACGACATTGACATTCACTTCATTAACGCCTTCCATCTGCTGCGTGACGTGCTGGGTGCCGTTGACAATCTGTCCACCGGCGGGACATCCTGGACTCGTTAAAGTCATCGTAATATCGACCGTTGTGTCGTTGATGTCAACACCGTAGATGAGTCCCATGTCAACGATATTAATACCGATTTCTGGATCAATAATATTTTCTTTGATAGTCTCTAAGACAGATGCTTCTGATACCATTTAAATTCCCTCCTGTAACGTGAGCTCGATTGTAGGGCAAACTGTTAGTTTGCGTGTCAAACAGGCACAAACTGACAGTTTGTGCTACAAAGTCCCTTTATTCATCAAGGCTGATAAGAATGTCATCATCCTCAACTTTGACGGTGTAACATTCGATGTCTTCAACCGCAGGCATACAGAGTGCTTTTCCGGTTTTCACGCAGAAACGAGCACCGTGTCGGGGGCATTCGATTTCGTCGCCACTGAACCAACCTTCGGCTAATGGCCCGTCATCATGTGTACAAACGTCCTCTATGGCATAGAATTCGCCTTGCACATTGAAGAGTAGCACTGGCACAAAATCCACTTCAACCAATTTCTTGGTGCCGGGTGGGGTTTCACTAACTTTTGCAACTTTATAGAATTGTGGCATATTCGTGTTTTTTTTTCCTTTTCTTCGCTTTGTTAGTCTTTGGAGCTTGTAAGTACAAACATATACCGAAGGAACTCTGTTTTAACGCATCGTATAAGCTCTAACATGTGGACCTACAGTTAAAAAAACAACCGTTTCAGATTCTTTTTCATCGCAGAAACAATACTGACACTCTTTAATTGATTGGCATTCTTCACAAATAACAAAAATTATTCGGAAATTTCTATCTACCCGAGAACTACGACAACCCCGTAAATCTAATCCACCGGAAACTCGCCCGAGACGCTCCGTGCGATCATAGGGATTTACAAGAATCTGCTCAATTTTTCGTTGGATACGTTGACGTAAATTTGAATAACGAATAAGATTGCGGACGAATCGCTCTTCATAGAACGCCTGATAGTTATCCATTCCAAATCTCTTCGTGGGTGTAAAACTTTAACTGTCCGGTTTTTTTGCGTTCAAGAATATCCTCCATATCTTCATAAAGTGGAGATTCCTTGTCAAGGTGAAAAAACCCTAACTCCTGCACCGCAAATTCGACCAGTTCTTCACGAACAACCTTGCGAATGACCTCTTCCAACTGCTGAACACTTAGTGTAACTTTAGTTTCTTGTGGTGCTGTGTCATTACTCATTACGTTCAAACTCCTTTTGCTTCACGGACTCAAGGACTCTCCAGCAGCTAAAAAGCGGTGCAGATAAATAAAGTATACCTTACATTCTTTTACGCAGTTCCGTTTGAAAAATGTTCCTACTCATCTTCTTCACCGGGCCACGCTGTAATGCCATACGCACCGGCTTTGAGGACTTTGAGTGCTAATAAGGCGCACTTGAGACGAACGGGACCCAAAGGGATGCCAATCATATCCAAAATGTCATCTTTTGAGAGTTGTTTGACTTCATCAAGGGTTTTCCCCTCAATTTCCTCCGTCAGCATAGACGCAGCGGCTAAACTGATGGTGCAGCCATGACCACTAAAGCGAACCTCTTTAACCGTATCGTCTTCAATGATCAGGTCAATGCGGATCCTGTCTCCACAAAGTGGATTGTCTTCTTCGTGCGAAATATCAGGATTCGGCAACGTTCCGTAGTTGCTCGGATTTTCGTAGTGGTCAAGCAGTTCTTCCTGATATATGTTCATACTTTTCTCCGGGTCATAAGTTTCTGTGCTCTGCAAAGCCCTTCATATAAGCGATCCACGTCTTCAATCGTGTTGTAAAGGTAAAAACTGGCACGGATGGTCGCGATGACATCTAATCTTTTCATGAGCGGTTGTGCACAGTGATGTCCGGCACGGACAGCAACGCCGTGTGTGTCCAAGATGCCAGCGACATCGTGTGGGTGGATGCCGTCCATACTAAAAGAGATGACCCCCATTTTCTGATGCGGTGCCGGTCCGTACAGGGTAATACCTTCGATTTGTTCTAAACGTTGATGTGCGTATTTTAACAGTTCTTGTTCGTGAACATGGATTGCTGCTAAATTCGCTTGTGTGATATACTCAACGGCATGTCCGAGCCCAATGGCTTCGGCAATGCTTGGCGTTCCTGCCTCGAATTTGGCGGGCAGTTCTGCGTAACTGGACACATCCCGTTCAACACTCCGAATCATTGAACCACCGCCGAGAAAAGGGGGCATTTCCTCAAGCAGTTCCGATTTACCGTATAGGACACCGATACCGGTCGGACCACACATTTTATGTCCTGAGAACGCCAGAAAATCACAATCCAGTTGCTGAACATCGACCTGAAAGTGTGGCACGGATTGCGCTGCGTCAACAATCACTTTCGCGCCGACAGCATGCGCTGTCTCAATGATAGACTGGATCGGATTGATGGTGCCGAGTACATTAGAAACGTGTCCTATAGCGACAAGTTTCGTTTTTTCGGTCAGTAGGTCACGGAGTTGTGTGAAGTCGAGTAATCCCTCATCTGTTATTTCAAGGAACCGGAGCGTCGCCCCCGTGCGCTGTGCCAGCAACTGCCAAGGCACGAGATTGCTGTGGTGCTCCATGATGGAGAGAACAATTTCATCGCCTTCACGGATATTTGTGCTTCCCCAGCTGTAAGCGACAAGGTTGATAGATTCCGTTGTGTTCCGCGTGAAAATGACCTGCCGCGACCGAGGTGCGTTAATCAGCTGGGCGACCTTCTCTCTTGCGCGCTCATACTGTTCCGTCGCCTCCTCTGAGATCCGATAGATGCCGCGATGGATATTTGAACGATAGGTATCGTAATAGGCATCCATTGCTTCAACAACAGGACGTGGGGTCTGGGTTGAGGCGGCGTTATCCAAAAAAGCGAGCGGCGGTGTCGTCGCGAAGATCGGAAAATCTTTGCGGATGGCTTCGATATCAAAGGGACGGAATTCTGAGGTGTGCATTGTTATTTAACCTGTTTTTTTGTTCATTACTCTATTAATGTCTGAATCGCGGATTACATAGATTTCACGGATTTTCGTTTCGATTTTATCATGATTTTGAAAATTCAACCTAAACCTTATACGAACTGCCCAAACTACAGTAGCAGGGTCCATTTTCCGAACAGTCGATGGTTTCTAATACATAGAGTTACAAACTCTCATAGTATTCCCGTATTTTAGCAGCCATAAGTTTTCTACGCTTCTCCAAAAACGCAGCGTAGTTATCCGAAGTTAAATCCGCTATTTGTATATCTGAAGGAATACAGTGCTGATCAAGATTGGTTTGCAGCTCTTCACAGTTGTTTATCTCCACTCCATACGGAGGGCTTCCAATACTGCACCCTTCTTGCAATTTTTCAAAATAGGTGGCTGGGGATTTATCACCGATACGGATATTAATAGGTCTTTGCATTACTACTAAGTTAGCAATCTGGTTGTAGTCTTTAGCGACAAAACCTTGCCTTTGCAAATACTTACTCGGAAATATGTGATGAATATCTCTCTGGCCTTCAAGCAAATTCTGGACAGTCATATCTCGCGAGAGACAACCATTATCAGCAGCTTTCACTTGGCTAGCTAAAAAAGCGTTGAAATATGGATTTTTCCGACTTGATGTTTGCATTTCCTGTGGTAATCTTTCACTCCAAAAAATATCTGACAATTCTGTCCGCTCTATTCTATTCAGAACCGTTTCTGGTCCGTCTTTGACAATATTCTGTATATCTCGCTCAAAAACCGTTTCCACCGATGTAGAGTATCTACCCGTTAAAGTTGACATTACAAACCAACGCCGCACCAGGCGTTCTATGTTTTCACCCGCTATCTCTCCTAACTTCAACATTAAAAATAGCCCATAAGCGAAATTGACAGCATTCATTGAACTAATCATTGATTTATCTACAAATCCAGCTGACCTCAATATCATAACAAAGTTCTCAAAACGATTTTGATTGATATAATCAATAATTCCTTTTTTAAGCTGACGAAAGGAGTCCTCAACAATATCTTCTCTAAATTCCTGTGCCTCAAAATCCCGTCCTGATAGGAGCGCGACTAAATCCGTTAACCGGGCACGTTTGAATCCTACCATAAAAATTACCCGAAGCATATCCGTGTAAGATGGCTGATAGATATCACTATTAGCGTTCTGGATCCATTTTATTTTATTAAAGTATTCAGACTCAGCAAAATCAGTATCTCTGACTATATTGTTAATTGCTGCTGATGAGACTGTAAGATGAGAGAAATAATCAATACACTTGCGGAGTTGTGAACCCTCATATTTTTCACCCGCAGCGATTTTAGACATGACAAAATCTGATGCATTCAACGCAACCCCTTTAGAATTAATCCTGATAAAGATTTCTGCAACTGTTTCCACATCCAGATTTGCTTCCAACTCAATAACCCCAACTGGAGTATTTTTAATACTCAGCAGAGAATCGATACTCTCAAAGACGACCGCCTCCTCTATGCCGTCGTTTTTATTGCAGAACTTTTTTACAAACTTAAATGGCTTAAACCCATCACCAAAAAGGGTGGAGATGTCGTTGATCCATTTTGGGTCTTTGCTGATAGCAGGATTTACTACCTCAAACCGTTTTTCAATTGGATGAAAGGCGATAGTAATCCGTTTACGCTTAAAACCTCTGGTGACTACTTCTCCGCCCAGCAATGATGTTTTAAGGGAAATAACACGCTGTTGACCATCAATCAAAATTCGTTTCCCGATGGCTATATTTCCATCTTTGAGACGAACATCAGGATTCTGCCACGTGATCAAATAGCCAATAGGGTAACCTTGATAGAGTGAATCAATGAGATCACGAACCCGAGGTGGTTTCCAAATAAAAGGTCTCTGAATTTCGGGTATTGCTATTCGATCCTCTCCAATCCAGTTTAGTATATTACTAATATTATAATTCTGTGGTTGAAATCTTTGCATTTTCTTGTTCCTTATTAACCGGACGAAATTCTGAGGTGTGCATTTTTTGCTATGTCATGTTAGATCAGAAAATTGACCCGTATAGTGCGTTTAGAAACTGCAACTATTTGTGATGCGCTCTGTATGTTGTAGCGGCATTGATGAACGCTTCAAATAACCTTTCAGCATGTGCATAAAATTTCCGATCATGCAAGGGTGGTTTCTTATCTATCCACATCCGTTCCGGGTGGTATTGCACGCCTATAGCGAACTGATTTGATTTTGAGGGATATTCCATTGCTTCAATAATTCCATCTTTGGATTGCGCTGTCACCACCAATCCTTTGCCAATTACTTTCACTGCTTGGTGATGGCTTGAAGTGACTTCGGTATTGCCCTTGTGTGTGATTTGACAGAGCTGACCGCTTGGTTGAATTTGGATACTATGCCAAAGATCGTCTGACTTTTCGGGTATCTCATAAGTCAAGTGGTCTCCAATCTGTTCTGGAATATGTTGATACAGACTGCCGCCCCTTTCAACATTCATAATCTGGATACCGCGACAAATACCAAAAACAGGCATATCCTTTTCAATTGCCTTTCGGAATAATGACATTTCAAATTCGTCTTTTGCTCTGTTGACATTTTTAGTCTCACAATGCCGCTCTTCACCGAAAAGGTCTGGATCAATATCACCGCCGCCGGGGAGTAAAAGCCCATGAATTTGATCAATATACCGATTAACAGCCTGCTCATCATCTATTAGTAATTCCTCAACTGCTCCACCATGTGTCTCAATTGCCTTTTTATAATTTTCAAATTTGTACCCTTTGACGATTCCAATTTTAGGGGGCATGTTTTAGCCTCTATCTTTCTGATAGTTTAGGTTTACGTATTGCCTCTTAACCTATTTTGTTGTTTATCGTTTGAATCGCGGATAAAGCCGCGCCTGCAAGAATGCTTATTTTGTCAATCAACATTCCCGCGCAGATTAAAATTTATCTGGGCATCTGTAAAATGCCGCTCCATTCTCCGCGTTGGCTCAAGCCACGCTGCAGGTAAACGAATGAGCTCCTGCAATCTGCTTGGATTTTCAAAATATGTGTCATCTATCTGCCAGAACTGCAAGCGCGGATATGTGACGTTGTTATGTGAGAATGTTCCCATATCTGCGGCTTCTTGACGCATGCCATCACTGACAGGTTTAATTGTGATAAACACCCCGATCGCATCGTGTTTATTCATTGTGTGACAAAAGGCGCGGACTTGGCCAATTGTTGGTGTACCGCTTTTGACTTCCGCGAGGATACGGGTGTTTGTCGTTTGCCCATCCTCTGGGTCCCAAAGCGTAATGTGTCCAACCTCTGCTTCGCCATCCTTACCACCATCGCCGACAGACTTTGTCGGTTGAAGCCCAAGCCGTGTAACTGCCCAATTAGAAAAGTCGTGATATTTCCGTTCGTCGCGGACAAGCATGTGTACTTCTTGCATATTTGTCGGATAGCCGTGGATTTCGTAGTCTCTTGATGGTTGCAAGCCATGCCTGTCAGCAAGACGACGGCGCATTGGGTCAATCCCTATCCAAAACCGATTGAGTGTTTCTGCTGCGTCTATTGTTGTACCGCAACCGGCAAAGGGATCCATCACGAGATCGCCTTCGTTACTTGAGGCTTTGATCATCCGATCGTAGAGGGAGCGCGGTTTTTGTGTTGGGTAGCCAAGACGTTCTTTGGAAGATGGCATAACAGGTTGCATCACCCACCAATCTTCTGGGTGTTTTCCTTTCTCGTTCATATTGTAGTTATCATAAACCCTATCGCCTCTGAACGCCCTCGCCTTATATTTTAGTCTCTCTTGGCTCTTTTCTGAATAAGGCTGTCTAATGTCATCAACATTAAAAGTTATATTATTCGTTTTAGCATACCTAAATATAATATCGTGTTTTCTTGAAAAATATTTTTTCGGAACACCGCCGCCTCTATAACACCATACAATCTCATTCCGAAAATACTCATTTTTGCTATGATTATCTTGATCCCATATTGCGTCCATCACGCCTTTGAGATAGTGGCTGGCAGTTGGATCGCAGTGTAGGTAGATGCTGCCTGTGTCTTTGAGGATTCGGTGCATCTCTACCAGCCGCGGTCCCATAAACGCCAGATACGCACGCGTCGCTCCTTTGTTCCCAGACACTGCATTTTGCAGCACGAGGTCATACCCTTTCAGGCAGGTATCCAGTGCTTTGTAAGCGTCACTGGTGCGGGCGCGTCTTTCTATATCGGCGCGGGAATCCTGTGCGGGGTCGTCCCATATCCAAGTGTCCGTGAACGCTTTAGATTGCGCCAACGAGTCTGTCAGGAACGCGTTATAGTCACGTCCGCTGTTGAAAGGCGGGTCGGTGCATATCAGGTCGACGCGTTGGTCACTCATCTCTCGCATGACTTCAAGGTTGTCGCCGAAGTATAGGGTGTTCATTTTCTTTTTCGTCTGAATCACGAATTGTCTAAACCAGCATTTACAAGATTATAAGATTATCAGAATTATATATTCCGATATTCTCAATATTTCTCAATTAATTCCACCTTCAGGTGAATACCGAGTTTGTCAGCGAGTCTCTCAAGAATTTCTTTTTTCTGGAATCCTTTGTTATCGTTGTTGATGAAATATTTTCCTCGCTGGATGCAGGTTAATTTGTAATCTTTTCTTGCGAAACTTTTTGATAGTCATTTTTAATTGCCGTAACAGCTTTCCCTTTTTGAACTGCTTCATAGTTCAGGTATCTGTCAAGGCGCTCGGCACTTTTCTCACTGTCGATTTCGATCATGTCTAATTCGTATACCTTATGTTCCTTGTATTTTCCTTCTCCCGTTGCGTGAAAAAATCGCCATATCTGACCATCAGTGAGAATTGCGATTGGTACTCCTTCACCAAAAGCATATCTGAATAATTGTTCCTCTGCCCCTTCAAGATTGCCAACTTGTTTAACTTCAATAAAGACAAGAGGCTTTCCTGGTGGGTGACACAGCGCAAAGTCAACTCTCTGTCCCTCCACTGCATATTCAGGAATAATGATCTGAGGTGTGAATTTCGGCCATCCTAATGCCTCAAATAATCTTTGCACAATACCAAAAGAGACGGCAGCCTCGTTTGAAAACGCGCCTTGTTTTAACTGATTTCGTATATCATCAATGTGTTCCTTAAGTGTCATTTCAATGTTCTGTTGCACAACATGTTCCTGAAGAATCTGAACAATCTTAGGAGCAATTGGTCGTAGTTTTTCTTCTAATACGTCATCATCAATAGAAAGGAATATACCTTTGTCTACATCTAACGGAAAAGCTTTATCCTGTTTTATACCGTTCAGAGCATAACGGACACGCACAAATGGGCTATATCTACGACCTTCCCGATAAGGTTCTTCCACACTTAAAAACTCAATGGAGTCAGTACTGGGGACCCGCCCTTCCAAGTCTATAGTCTTAAATGTAAGTTCAAGTTTATTGACATTATCAACTATATGTTTCATGAAAGTACTCCTTGTTTATTGTGAGAAAGGCATATCAACAAAGACATCAAAACAGTTCACGACACAAGTTGCCGGGATACTCCCGTAAGCAAGAATTTCAGCATCTCGTAAGGCTCTGACTAATGTTTCCAATTCAAGGGACAAGTTAGGTGGACGAGGTGTGCCTTCGCTCAACGGAGGCTGCTGCGAATGCTGGACCAAAAAATGTCCCAGATTTCTTGGATTTACAACGCCTAACAGGAATTCTTGGGATCCGTCGTGCTGGTAAGCGGGCCCAATAGTAGGTGGAAAAGGTAATGTTTGAGCAACTTCTTTAACGGGATCCAACATCTTCAGGCCAGAAGGTAGTGGATCCTGAAACTCTATTTCATAAACATAAGCAGGTTTGCTTGGTGTTGGAATCTCTGGACTACTTAATAGTGCATAGTCCCTAGCCACTGCATACGAGAGCGAGAGTGAAATAAAAGGACTGTTGTTAGTTCCTCTTGAAATATGCTGCATTAGACGGGCAGTTGTGGGTGTCATTTCCGGTGCTCTTGCTGTAAAACCAATTTCTGTCGGATTGTTGATATGCCAGTAAGTATCAACCCCCGCTCCCCGATAGAATATTGACATAAGCTTTCTTTAAGTGCATTCGCATTCGTAATGGCGAGGCATAAACGCCTCGCCTATAGGAAAAGACAATTACCTACCCGGGAAGCCGATACTGACAGCAGACGGTCCATGATCCTCACATGCCTGATCCGTTGGGACATCGGTTTCAGCATCGCTCGATTGGACGATCCCTTCCGAGACCAGGTAGTGTTCCACCTCGTCGCCACTGACATCGGCAAGTATTATATCGTCAATCTGGACGCACGGTTGATAAGGCTGCCGCGTCTTCTGAACCATTTCACGATAGTTGTCTGCGTTGTTAATAATGTCCCTATCTTCGTAGTCCAATCCGTATTTTGCAAAGATGGCACGAACCCCGTTGCTCCATCCACAAACGGGTTTCATATAAGCGATAATTTTCGGTTGACTCATTGTGAGTTTCTCCTTTTTTATTGGTTATTGGTTGTCGGTTATCAGTGTTAGACGAAAACCTCTTAACTGAAAACTGAAAGGGTTGCGTAGCAACCCCCGGTTCATGCCACACGGCATGAATACCGTTGATTACTGAAAACTGACAACTACTCAAGTTTGCGCGTAATAGACGTACTTAACTCTCTCTGAACGGATTCTAACGGGATACGTTCCATGACGGGTTGAAAAAAACCATCAACAATCAATTTTTCAGCTTGTGCATAAGGTAGCCCGCGGCTCATGAGGTAAAAGACCTGATCGGCATCAATCTTTCCTGCAGTTGCGCCGTGTGTACAACGGACTTCATGTGCCTCAATTTCCAAACCGGGCAAAGTATCGGCATGTGCCCGTTCGCTTAGCAACAAATTATCGTTTTTCTGGTAGGCATCGGTATGGTTCGCTGCCGGATAGACGTAAATGTTCCCACCCCATGCGGTTTGTGCCCTATCTTTCAAGACAGTCCGATACAAGAGATCACTGATGGTATGCGGTGAAGCGTGTTCCTGTGCCGTACTCACATCGAAATGTTGACGAGCATCCGTGAAAGCCAATCCCAGCATTTGTGCGCTGCTGCCAGCCCCGTCCAAGACAACCGCTTGGTTTATTTTGCTAAGTCTGCTGCCAAATGTAGCAGTGACCCAGCAGAGCTGCGCATCTCTGGCGACTGTCGCACGGTGTGTCGCGAAGTTCCAGACCTGTCGATTCCAATCTTGGACTTGCACATAAGTCACCTTGGCATTTTGTCCTGCGAAAATCTCGACTGCACCACTATGGAAACCGCTCGCCTCTGGATCGGTAGACGAGTTGTCCTCCAAAATCGCAACTTCGCTACCTTCTTCGGCGATGATAAGCACATGCGATAGGTCGGCATGTGCTGCTTCGGACATCCGAATGTAGACGCGGAGCGGCAGTTCAACTTTTACGCCTTTTGGGACATGTAATAGATAACCGCCTTGCCAGAAGGCACCGTGAAGCGCGTCAAATTTGTTGTGTCGCGCAATATTTCCACTTTTCAGCGTCGTCTCCAAGGTTGCTGCCTTGGTCATGAAGTAGTCACGGAGGAGTTCCGGTTGTTCTTGCAGGGCAGTGCGGAGATGTGCAAAGTAGACCCCGTGTTCTTTCAGCGTTTGTGCATCCGAACTGTATTGAAGTTGACCGTCAGCTTGCAGCAGCAGCCCGGCTGTTCCCTCATCGTTGTAGTCTACATTTTCTGCCGATAGTTCACCGTTCGTCGGTGCATTCGGATAATATTTTTCGAGCGCGAAGCCTCGGAGCGATCGCCGACTTCGCCGCCAGTAATCTTGGGTACGCATATCAACGGTGCGTCGCCAAACATCATCTTTGGTTGTGTGTGGCATCGGCAAGGATTCATAAAGTGCATAAGCCTCCAACCGCTTCTCACGCATCCATTTTGGCTCAGTTTCTGTTATTTTTTGAAGAAATTCTTTTGAAAATTCGCCTTTTTGCAATTTTTTGTTATCCTTTATTGGTTGTTGGTTGTCGGTTGTCAGTTTTCGGTTAAGAGGTTGATGTAACAATCCACCACTTTCAAGAGTGTTTCAAGAATGTAAAGCAAAGACAAATTTTGCCGCATGTGGGCAAATTGTTACAAAGCATCTCTTAACCAATAACCAACAACTAACAACTAATAACCATTTAACCAATTGAACCTTCCATTTGAAGTTGGATGAGGCGGTTCATCTCAACAGCGTATTCCATCGGAAGTTCCTTCACGAGCGGCTCAATGAACCCGTTCACAATCATAGTAGAAGCTTCCTCCTCCGAAAGTCCACGGCTCATGAGGTAGAAGAGCTGCTCTTCTCCGATTTTGCTGACGCGCGCCTCATGCTCAATATGGGTGTCATTTTCACTAATTTCAATGACCGGATAGGTATCCGAACGCGAGTCCTTGTCAAGGAGGAGTGCATCACAAACAACGTGTGATCTGCATCCTTTCGCCCCTTTTGCGACATCGACCCATCCGCGATAACTGGAGCGTCCACCATCTTTGCTGATACTTTTTGAGGTAATTTGCGAAGAGGTGTGAGGTGCGCAGTGATAGACTTTCGCGCCAGCGTCCTGGTGCTGCCCTTTGCTGGCGAAAGCGATGGAGAGGATCTCGCCACGCGCCCCGGGTTCCATCATGTAGACACTCGGATACTTCATCGTTAACTTACTACCGAGATTGCCGTCAACCCATTCCATTTGAGCATCTTCGTAAGCGACAGCGCGCTTTGTAACGAGATTGTATACATTGTTTGCCCAATTCTGGATGGTTGTGTAGCGCACCCGAGAACCTTTCATGCAAACGATCTCAACAACTGCGCTGTGCAAGGATTCGCTGCTATATGTCGGTGCCGTGCAACCCTCAACATAGTGTACCTGTGACCCTTCGTCAGCGATGATGAGCGTACGCTCGAATTGTCCCATGTTCTCGCTATTGATTCGGAAATAGGCTTGCAAAGGATATTCGACCTTCACACCCGGTGGGACATAAACGAAACTTCCACCACTCCAGGCAGCACTGTTGAGTGCAGCGAACTGATTGTCCGCTGAAGGGATGATGGTTCCGAAGTACTTCTTCACGAGATCCGGGTATTCTTTAATAGCGGTATCAGTATCAAGGAAGACAACACCAATTTTATCTAATTCTTCGACGATATTGTGGTAGACGACTTCTGAATCGTACTGTGCACCAACACCAGCGAGGAATTTCCGTTCGGCTTCAGGGATACCCAATCGATCGAAGGTTTTCTTGATGTCATCAGGGACATCATCCCAACTCCGTTCACTCCGGTCAGAGGCTTTGACGTAATAGTAGATGTCGTCAAAATCGAGTTGTGAGAGGTCACCACCCCATTTTGTCATCGGTTTCTGTTTGAAGATCCGATAAGCGTCGAGTCGGTATTGACGCATCCAATCGGGTTCGCCTTTGATATCGGACATTTCATTGATAACTTCTTCGTCTAACCCTTTGCGCGACTTGAATGTCGGTTTAATATCATCATGGAACCCGTATTGATATTCTTTACTAATCCCAAGTTCTTCTATAGTGTTCTTTTCAGAAGTTGCCATTTTGCCTTCTCCTTTTCTGTTAGGATATGCTGTGGATCGCCGCTCAGATTTATTCAGCTTCTTCTGCGATACCGTGTTTTGCTCGAATCGGATCGTAGCCTTCTGCCTCTAACATCTGTGTGAGTTCCCAGCCTCCAGATTCAACAATTCTACCGTCAAGCAGTATATGCACAAACTCTGGTCGGATGTAGTCCAACAACCGCGGATAGTGCGTAATGATGAGGACTCCGAGATCTGGTCCAACGAGGCTGCTGACGCTTTCGCCGACGATTCGGACGGCATCAATGTCGAGTCCGGAGTCCGTTTCATCGAGGACAGCGATTTGCGGTTCAAGCATTGCGAGTTGCAGAATCTCGGCACGTTTCTTTTCGCCCCCCGAGAAACCGTCGTTGAGGTAGCGTCTGGCGAAGGAATCATCAACACCAAGTTGCCGCATTTTCTCGCGGAGTTCGCGCCGAAATTCGCGCATCGGGATAAGCCCTTCGTTGTCGGAACCGTTTTCTGATTTTCCACGGACCGCGCTCACAGCGAGTCTTAAAAAATTCGCCAAACTCACGCCTGGAATCGCCGTTGGATACTGGAAAGCGAGGAAAAGTCCGAGTTTGGCGCGTTCGTCCGGTTCGAGTTCCAAGACATTAACACCATTGAAAATCACTTCACCTGCGTCAATATCATAAAGTGGATGCCCCATTAAGCCGTTGCCGAGGGTGCTTTTACCGGATCCGTTTGGACCCATAAGCGCATGAATTTCGCCCTGTTTTACAGTTAAACTTAACCCTTTAATGATCGGTTTTCCTTGCACACTGATGTGTAGGTCTTTGATGATCAACTCTTTGTTCATTCGTTGATTTGGACTCCTTAAGGTGATGTTAATAGGTGTCGTTCGGCTTACACCTTTTTTTATATATTTGTATCCTAACTACATTTCGTTTTTTAGCACGTGCGTGTATGGCTATTAAGCAGTGCCTAACCACCGATTCTCGACATGTTTCGTTCGGGTTTAATAAAGTCTGCGGCGTTAATTTTATGCCCTGCCTCTTTTTGTGCGACGGCATCCAGAATGAGTTGACGGATGACCGTATCTGATGCCCCTTCTCGGAGTGGTGTAAGCAGATCGGTTTCTGTTAGCGAGAAAAGACACGTCCGGAATTTTCCGTCAGCAGTAAGACGTACTCGGTTACAATTTTCGCAGAACGGCTCACTCACAGAGGGAATAATCCCGACCTCGTTACCGCTATCTGAGAATCGATAGCGTTGTGCCGTATCACTTTTTGCCTCACCGTTCAAAGCCACTGGTTTCAGTGGATAGACGGCGTTAATTTTGTCGATAATCTCTTTTCCGGGGATGTACATATTGCGTCCCCAGACGTCATCGGCATCGAGTGGCATAAATTCGATGAATCGGAGTTGATACTCATTTTGACGCGCGAAAGTGGCTAAATCGACAATTTCATCGTCTGTAAAGCCCCGCATTGCGACGGCATTGACTTTGATTGGGTTGAAACCGCATTCATGTGCGGTTTTAAGCCCTTCAAGCACGCGTGAAAGCACCTTTCGACGCGTCATCTGCTCGAATTTCTCCTCGTTGAGTGTGTCTAAACTCACATTAATACGACGCAGCCCGGCATCGTAAAGGGCTTGTGCTTGCTTAATCAGCCCTATGCCGTTTGTTGTTAGACTGATGTCTTTTAGATCTTCTAACTGCGTCAACCGCTCTATGAGTGCCGGCACGCCGGGACGGACAAGCGGTTCACCGCCGGTAATACGGACTTTGCTAACACCTAATCCGACGAAAATGCGCGCCAGATGCAGAATCTCGTCAAAGGTCATCAGTGCCGCGTCTGGCATGAAGGTCATATCTTCTGGCATACAATAGATACACCGGAAGTTACAAACATCAGTAACCGAGATTCTGAGATTCGTATGGATCCGCCCAAAGCGGTCGAGCATTTGTTGCTTCATGTCAATTCGGACAACGAGAATTTAATTTTATTAGTGTTAATAGTATATCACATCAGGATTATTTTTGTCAAGTTTTTTATAGTAAAAACTATAAAAAAGATTTTTGGTTGACGATCAGGAATTGTTCAGGAGGTCGCGGTTGTCAGTTGAGGGCGCAGATTTGGGTTGACATATTTGTCACAGCCGTATATAATGTACCCATATCTCTGGTTTTTAACAGTAATTTTTGGTTCGCAAGCTGCGCCAAAAGGGGGAAAAATCGATGAATGAAAAAGTGTTTGAAGTGGGTGGTGTTGAACTCCATGTAGATCAACGTAGTCTCGGGGCGGATGGCGGTCCCTCCGTGCGTGTTTACGGCGAAGCAGACGGCGAAAATGTTCAGCTGCTCCGTTTCGACTGCTTCCGCAAGGACCCACATTACCACTATGATCCCTCTGGAAAGAACGATCAACGGCATCTCGATAAAGCAAGTGTGCCGGATTCAGTCGCATGGACGATTGAACAGTTAGGCGAAAACCTCGTGAAGATGATTCGTACAGCAGGTTATGACGGCGTTGCTGATCGGGTTGATCAGGCGGCGGTTGCACAAGTATTGCCTGAAGTGGAATCGTTTATGCGGAGTGATGCCTAATTTTATACGATATTTTAAACAAAGGAGAAATTCAACGTGACGAAATCTATTGCTGTAAGTGTGTTCCTGCTCGCGCTGCTCATAAGTTTTAGTGCGTCCGCAGAAACACTACAAGAATTAGGAAAATGGAAGAAAGGTGAACTCCTGATTGAGAACTACAGTTTTGAAGATGACCTCGCCGCCTGGGATTTAGAGGACGGTGCGTGTTGCAATCGTGGCGGTCTCTATACGATGGAAATTGATAAGAAAAATCCACAACATGGACAGAAGTCGCTGAAGATCATCGGACACAAAGCCACTGGCACGGCTTGGCACGCAAAAGTTAAGCAAAGAAGTGTCTCAATGGAAAAAGGCGAGACGTATTCTGTCGTTTTCTGGGCGCGCGCCGAAAAACCGCGTGTGGTGCGGGTCAATTTTCAGACACAGCACGATCCGTGGACCAACCACTTGAACGGTCAGCCGAATCCTGACATAATGTTGAGCGGACCCGAGTGGGAAGAATATGACTATACCTTCAAGGCGACAGCGGATGTCGTTAGGGATATGTGGGTAAGTTTGTCAATCGCCCAATCCGATACGGATTTCTGGATTGACAATTTCCGTTACTTTGAAGGTGAACCGGAAGATGACCTGAATCGTGACACACCGTTCCCCGTCGATGCTAAGGAAAAGTTGGCGACGCGGTGGGGTGAGATTAAGTCGGATCGGTTCTAACGATATTTGCTGAATTTCATAAAGCGCGGTTTTTTAACCGCGCTTTTTTATTTTTCTGTTTCTTCGTTTTTTATAGTGAATTCCATAATTAATTGGACACTTCTATTGTAGCGCAAACTGTTAGTTTGCGTGTAAACCCTAAACACAAACTAACAGTTTGTGGTACAGGTGTTCACATATTTTCGGGCTTTACTATAAAATTACTTTTCTAAAGGTCAATGATACCCGCCGTCCTCGCGACCATCTTTCGCCCTGCCATTCATCCGATTTTCTGGCAGGAATCCCGTGTAACCAGTCATGTCTCGCTTTACCACTTAATATAACAAGGCTTCGCTGCGCAAGCCAGACAGGGTTTTTTTTTGTTTGGTCGGATTTATCTGTGAAATTCATAACGCAATCTGACCCTAAACTCAGAGAAACAATCGTATCTTTAAAACACGGTTCACAATCAATATGGCTTGCAATTCCTTGTCCTGTCAAGTATTCATTGATAATCACCTGATCCGCGATTTCCGGCGTATGTCCATCTTCATACAATTTTTCACTAAGCCTTTTCAACCACTTTGGCAACTCACCAATGTGCATATCGTGATTGACTTTCCGCGCTCTGTAGTCATATTTGAAACCGTAATGCTGAACACGCCGCTTTAGGTCATCAAGCCACGGATGCTCGTCAATTTGATCCAACAACCAATTATGTTGTTTGTCAGTAATGTAGTCTTCAATATATCGAAGCCCAGGAATTGCCTTAACCGCGTCTTCGTTTTTTGGAGCCGGTTGTGGTTCAGGAGGTTGCGGTTCTGGGCCGGAAAAGAGAGTTAATTGTCCCACGGAGTACAACCTTGGTATGGATTATTGGAGTAATCAGGTTGATGCCCTGTTCTCAAAAAGTTTCTGATTTTTCTCAAAGTTTCGGACACAGACACAACTTACAGAAAAATAAACATAGGCACCCACACAATTCGGACGGTCAAAATTGCGTAAGTCTTGTCCTTCTACTTAGGAACGATAGCATCATATTTCATTTTGAGTATGAGCAGAACTTACCAGGGATGAGGTTTGCTGAAAATAAAGACGATCAGTAGAACTGGGATGCGGAATTTCATCACCAAACGCTTTCGCCGTTTCTATCCAGCAGAAAACAGCGTCTTTTCCATTCTCTATCGTTTCTTCAATTGTCTCGCCATCGGACATACACCCTGGTAAGTCCGGAAATTCAATGAGATAACCGCCTCCCTCTTCCGCAGGCAATATGCTGATAAGAAATGGGTAATTGGGCAGGTTCGGGAACTTTGTTAAAGTGTCGCTGTCATCTCCAAAAGGTAGTACACTGATAAGAAACGGATACTTCAGCTCACCACATGGATTATTTTTCATTCTTGCCAGCAATTTATTCTGTGCCATACGAATAGTATAATAGGTAATGTTCTTCTTGTCAAGGCACTTTATCTGGGAGCACCAGGAGCATTCAGTTTTAAGAATTTATGTAGTTTGGAACCTTTTTTCGTTAGTTCCAGCACGGTTAGGAAACCGTGCCTACCGAAGTTGGGCGGAAAAAAAGTCGGTAGATTCGTAGCAAAGTATCTCATAATAAACCTTGGCATCATCGTGCAATAAACCATTTATGAGCCTACAATAAGAAAAAGTTTCAATATCTGATTGGGCTACCTGCCTTCTAAACGCCGAAAGATTCGTTTTAAGCTTTTCCCACTTGCTATACAATCTCAAACGGCGATCCCCAGCTAACGATCGATGATCAGGGTTTTGGTATATTAAACATATTTTATGCTGATTATATCGCTTCATAATCTGAATGAGGACATCCGATAGGTTATCAATGTCTAATGTTGGACTTGAGAAGAAATAGCAAAAATTAAATATAATCTCTGTCCTATCACCTCCCTCAATGCACTTATCCACTAAACCGGTCAAGGAGTCGCAGTCGCGAATCAACTCAAATTTGTCAAAGAACGGGTTTTCATACTTGTTGGGACCATATCTGTTAATTACCGCCGCTTTATCAAGCATGGTTTGCGAACTATCAATTCCTAAATAGGTAATGTCGCTCTGTCCTGCAAAGGCTCGAAAAGCAATCCCTGAAGTTAAGGGGCCACAACCGAAATCTATGAATACAACTTTATCCTTCTCGCTTATCGGTGTGAGGCGATGTGTAAAAATGTGATAAGAACTAAAAAGGTGTCTTGGCATGTGATGTACGCAATAGATAGCCACCTTGTCCTTTGGAAAATAATATTCATTCGATGGTTTATCATAGGACGTTTCATCGAAATTGCTTTGTCCTTGTCTGAGAATGCGCGCAATATCTTCCCAGTAGTATATTCTGTTATTTTTAACATCTTCGGCTAATACGGGTAGATTGCGTTTAAACGGTTGGACTACCAACTCTTCAAATAAGTTCTTTAGATTTTCACCGGGCGTGTAGTGGTTGTCGTTAGAGCGGTATATATAGGGCAAAACTTTGAAGGTCCTTCTCTGGGAGTAGGTATTATAGAGCTCACGTTAAGGTAATCACAGAGAAGAAAAAAGTCAAAGGAAAAATCAATTCAGAGGGGAGTCGGGGAAGGAGACTATTGCATCAGATTAGCAAGATGGTACCACTGAATCCAGCTGCGGTTTTAATCCGGAGTAATTGAAGTTAGAGGTCGGCAACTAATTCCTCTTGATAAGCAAAGAGTGCGGGAGTGCCCCCGGTGTGTAGGAAAATGACAGTATCGTCACGTCCAAGTTTGCCTTGTTGAATGTGGTCGATGAGGCACGCCATGGCTTTAGCAGTGTAGACGGGATCGAGAAAAATCCCCTCTGTTTTGACAACAAGCTTAAGGGCATCAATACATTCGGGTGTGAGATACCCGTAAGCCTGTCCAACATAGTCGTCCGTATTCTGAATGTCTGCATCTGCGACCTGTGTATTGTCAAGTCCGAGGATGGCTGCTGCATCGTTTGCAGCGGTGCGTAAACGCTCGTGTTTATTCTCCCAGCGAATTGGTGCGATACCGAAAGGCTTCATTTTCAGGGCAAGCGTTTTGGTGCCGAGGACGAGTCCTGCTTGTGTGCCACCTACGGAGGAGGTGTAAATCCAATTTGCATCGATACCTAACTGTTCTTGCTGTTGTGCAATTTCAGCGATGCACCATGCGAAAGCAACGGCGGCAAGTGCGGTTGAACGCGGACCCGCGACAACATAGGGTTTCAGCCCTTCAGATTCCAATTTTTTCGCCAATTCCTGCTTCACCGCATCTAATTCGGGTCCGAAGGGGACATCAACGATCTCAATATCAACGCTGGCTAATTTATCTAACAATAAATTACCTTGCGGGATACTCTTGTGGTCGCGGGCGAGACGCAGATAGCACTTAAGTCCAAGTTTGCCACAAGCAGCGGCGGCTTGTCTGCAGTGATTTGATTGCGATGCCGCACCGTGTACGATTGTATCGGCGCCTTGCGCGACAGCGTCGCCGAGTGTAAACGTGAGCTGCCGCACCTTGTTCCCCCCAAATGCCAAACCTGAGCAATCTTCGCGTTTCATGAAGATACGCGGACCTCCGAGTGCATCGGAGAGTCTCGGACATTCTTCAAGGGGTGTTGGGAAATGACCAAGTTTTACTTGTGGTATCTGTGCGACTCGCTCAATCAACTGCGCTGGGGTTGGCATGATTTACTCCGCTTCAATGACGACAGCCATCTGGTTGACGCGTTTACCGTCTCTTGATTGTAAGCCCGGTGTGACGACCTCGACAATTGTGCCGGATTCACATTCACTGGGGCGAGCGTCTTTCACTTTGTGATGGCTCGGTGACACTTTCGTTTTTCCAATTTCAATTGGCATGACTTCAGAATCGACGAGCTCGAGGAACCAATTGAGACGTTTGGGGAGTGCATTTCCGAGTGTGTTTTTCGCGATCTCGGCGAATAGGAAATCTCGGATGAACTCCGTAAGGAATTTTCTGAAGGAGAGAATCTCAATTTTAGTCGCGTGATTTTTCTCCTGTTCAATTAACTTACTGGTGAAACGCCGGAGATAGGCATCACATTCACTCCGAATTTTCTCAAGGTCTCTTTCGTTTTCAGCAAGGAGGTTTGGGAACAACGTTGGGGACGGTGTACTGAGGCCTCGCGTCTGCTTGAGTGTCTGGCGCAGGAGTGCATCTACTTCAGCAAGCGTTTCGACGATCCCTTCGGTTTCAGGGGTCGCACGGCCCGTCTCTTTCTGCCATGCAATCACTTCGTTTACCATGAGGTTGAGGAGGAAAATTGCGGTTTCCTCTTCACAGAGCGTTTCTGGTTTCCATGACGTCAGATTGAGCCCGTACCCCTCATTGTAATCTCTCTCCAACTTAGAGAGTTGATCTTGGAATTCGTTCTGGATAGTTTCGCCTTTTTCTTGGTAGTAGGCTTTACCCCGTATTCCACCTTTCAATGTACGCACGATTTGACCAAAGAGACCGTTTTCCTTTTCTTTAGGGGTTCTCTTGGCGTAAATGCCTGCGCTTTCCTGTGTCGCATTTACTTGTGCCCGCCGTTGTTTTGCGCGCGCACTTGGCGGAAGGGTGGGGACCGAAATTTTGAATTCCAAAGCGGAAGCGACACTCAGCACATCAGGCTTGACTTTCCGAATTGTCGACGGCTGCACGACACGTGCTGAAGGCAGCAGCCGCTTAACAGTTGCTCGTAGACTTTTTGGTCGTGCGCGAAGAGGCTGTTTCGGATGCTGTATTTCCGATAGGTGGGGTATCGTTTCTACCTGTTTGACTGCGACAACTTCTGGCTCTTCTCGTACCTCTGGTGTCACGTCCTTCGGTGACTCTGGTGGCTGCTGTATTCCGGGTAAATCGAGTGTTGTTTCTGCCTGATCAACTTCTATGGCTTCTGGTACGTCAGAAACATCTATGTTCTCGTTACTGGGTGTATCTATAGGCTGCTGTATTTCGGGTAAGTCAAGAATTGTTTCTGTCTGCTGAGCTGCGACGGTTTCAGGTTCTTCGGCAGCACCTGTGTCTACCTCGTTAAACGTACCTACAGATTGCATATCAGTTGCAGTCTTGATATCTTCTTTGATATCTTCTGGTAAATCTTCGACCGAGGGTTCACTACTGGGTGTTTCGAGTTCTGCCAATATCTTTTCAACACGAGCGGAAATAGGTTCGGCATCGTCAACAAAAAATGTCAAACGGTATGCTTCAAGCACCTCTGATGGAAGACGAAGCGAGACGGGTTTGTTCGTTAACTCGAGCTGCTTCCAATTGGCGAGTCCGCTCGTCGGGTGTTTCTGATACATCACGCGTACTTGGCTTTCGTCCATAATCAAGTTCCGCAGACTCATACGGATGCAGTCTATATCGGTGCTAAACGATATCTCAATGTCTCGAAAACAACCTGTTACGCTATTTCTAGCCATATTAGTTTTCTCCTTGCGAATCTCTTTGCGAGCAAAAACAACATAAATTTTGCTGAATAGTGTTGGACTAATCAATTCAACGTTTTTTGCTTATTTGCGTTACAGAATTTTTTTCCCCTTTTTTTATCAGGGCACCTTTGCTTTTCAACAATGAGTCCCTGAAGTGTTAAAAAAAATGCTAACAGCTGAAAGGGTTGCGTAGCAACCTCGCCATAAGCCATACACGCTTATTGATCGCTGATTCATCGCTGGATTAGCATTTTTCGGGTTGCCTGAAAAGTGCCAGCTTCGAGTGAATAGAAATATACGCCGCTGGCAACGGATTCACCGGCAGTATTTCTACCGTCCCAATAGGCGGTATGTGAACCCGCTTTTTGATGCCCGAGGGTCTGAGAATAGATACGCCTCCCTTGTGTGTCGTAAATATGAAGGACCACTTTTGCATCTGAGGCGAGTTGATATGGAATCCAAGTTTCCGGGTTAAATGGGTTCGGAAAGTTTTGGTTTAAACGATTGATTGATGTCAGTTTAAGTGGAGTGGGTTTCCAATCGGAAGGCGTAAGTTCCTCCACAGCAAGTGAATAGCCTTCTGGATGTACACGGAAAGTCCGGAGTTGGTATAGATCAGTGACGTAGAGCACACCGTCTACTAACTTCAATTCAGACGGAAATTGGAGTTCGCGGTTTCTGTAAAGAAGGGCTGAAGTCGTCGTCAGTGTGCGTGTATCAATAACTTGAACGCTTTCACTATCAAGTAGATAGAGGAGGTCGCCGCTGACTTGGGCATCAATTAGGACGGTATCATCTTTGTATATACCGTCTAACGCCGGTTTATTTGGTTCGGTTATGTCAAGTGCAGCGACTCCGATGCCGCTATCTAATAAGTAAGCACGTTTCCCTGTAAGCGTGATACCTGTTGCATTGCCTTGTGTAGGGTAACTTCCGACAGGACGAGGCATTCCTGGGTTTGTGGTGTCGAAGATATGCAATCCGCCTTCAAGGGCAGCAACGTAGGCGTGTGTGGGTGAATCTACATCAAGGGCAACGCGGTAGGCACTTCCAGGCATGTCGCGTCGAGCTACAATTCTGCTCTGCTGCGGCACTCGACTGTCAATGACAATGAGAGATCCGGCGCAAAGATAGACGTAGCCTTCGTACAAGGCGATGTCCGAAACGGCTACATCTGTCGGCACATGCGCTACGATTGTATTTGCTGTGAGATCGACAACAAACATGCCAGTTTCAACAGCGGCAAAGCCGTACCCATCTCGGACGCGGATTTTCGTGCAGCGTGCCGCTTCAAGTGAATCGCCAGAGATCTCAGGGTTCGTAGAAAATGATAGTCTTTCTGTCACTGCCCCTTGATATGGCGTTGTGAATTCGAGTGTCTTCAGGCCACCTACACCGTTGGCGACGTAGATCGTTCGGGTGTCTTCACCGGTTTTGACGACATCGAGTCCATGCGCTCTACCGCCAAAGGCATATCGGTGTAACCACTTCGGCGATTTCGGTTGGCTTATATCGATAGTTTGGATGCCACCTTTTCCGTCGGCGATGTAGGCGAGTGTGTCCCGAAGTGCCACATTTTTTGCATTGCCAAAAGTCGGTTGTGAGGAGATGCGTCGCGGTTGTTGCGGGTTACGGGCATTGATAATATGTAAACCTGTTTGTTGGTCGGTGAGATAGACAGTATTGTTCCAGAATTGAATACCCGTTGCGAGTCCTGGTGTCTGTAAATGAAAACTTGTTTCGGGACGCTGCATGTCCGTAACATCAACCCCTATGAGGTTCCCAGAAGCCACGTAAGCATAGGTTCCATTTCTTGTATTAGCAATCTCATAAGCGGCGGCGAAAATTGGGACAGTGCTGCGCACAACGAAGTTACCGAATGGACTTGGATCGAGAATGAAAAGTCCGTGTCTATTGTCGCTAAAATAGACGGTATCGTCATGGATTGTGACATTAAGAGGCGTACCTGCGGTGCGAAAGAAACGTCGCGGTGGTGGCGTTCGAGCATTATGAACATCTCGAAGATTGAAAACGAGCAGTCCGCGGTCTTTATCAAGGGCATATAGATTTCCATCGGCGACGCGGACTTGACTTGCATCCGTGAAACCGCTGACTGTCTTCACAATACTCGGATCGGTTGGTATAGCGATGTCGATAACGTGTACACCTGCGGTACCATCGGCAATGTAAGCCGTTTCACCATCAACGGTGACGGCTCTCGCCTGCCCAGGTGTAGCGATTTCACCGACGTGCGTAGGTTTTGTCGGCTCAATGAGCGAGAAGATTTCAAGTCCCCAGCGACTTGCTGCATAAAGATAGTCTTCATCTATTCCGCCTATTTTGACATCGGTATAGTCACTTGCGAGATGAATCTCTGTCTTAGGTTCAAGATACGTTTTCGGGGTCAGGTTTGTGGGTCGGAAGCTCGGTTGTGCACGGTTTTTGAAGGCGAAAGTTATGGAATTGGGTATAACATCTGATATATGTTGGCGTAGTGGACCCATTGTCCTGTCAGCATCGTTGAGGTCGGATGGAGCTGCAGCGACGTAACGGAACGTCCCTGGCGTATCTGCTGTTACCATCAACACGAGTTCGCCACGACGCTGAAGCCCTTCCTGTCGGAGGTATCCTTTATTTTCGGTATCGAATGGGATGGGTGTAATCTCTGTTTGTTGATCGGGTGTTAGATAGAGGGTTGTCGCATAGAGGTTACCCGTGTCGGCACCGGTCACCGACAGATCCAAGGTTTCTGGCAGATTCTGGAAAACAGTGTAACTGACGCTCCATTGATCGATTGGAATATTGTTCGTCCTATTTGGATAATTAGAAACGCGTGGCACTGCGGCATTCACTCTTCGATTGCTAAGATTGGCATAGCCGAGTTGTCTATTTCGCGCTTGCGTGTTCGTCCAATTCGCGAGACCCCAATTCAAGAAGACTTCGGGAAAGCGAACATTTTTTCCATTGTTTGCTAAGGCAGCGTTAATTGCCTGTTCACCGAGTGCGTCTGATGCTGCGAGGGTGTGGATGAGTCCTTTTCCACCATACTGTTCGTAGAGATAGAGCATGAGCAGGAAAGCCGCACCATAATAAACCTCCCTTGTGTTCGCGTAAGCGAGCGAAACGCTCGGGTTGGACAGGTAGCCGTCAACAAAGATAGTGTGTACCGTTCCGTAAACTGCCCACTCTACGAAGGATGCAGTGCCTTCTTCTAACCACCGTTGATCCGATGTTCCACCGTTTTGAAACCAATTGATGAGATGTGCGAATTCGTGTGCGAGACTGCTGTAGAAGGTGTGTCTCGAACGTTCTTTGAACTGGAAGATATCCATATAGAGCATTTCGCGACGATTGCTATTCGGTGCTGTAGGTATCTGATCGATGGACGCGAAATAACCGCCATAGTCTTCTCCAGAATTATTCATGCCAACATCGTGCATCAGGAGCGTTATTCGGTTATCTCTGTCAATTCCAGGTTTCCATTCGCTTCCCATCCATTCCCGAACGCTTGGATAGATACGTGTGTCAAATTCTCTTGTAATTGCGACTGCTTCAGCATCTGTGAGCATGTCGCGCACTGAATTATCAATATAGACGTAGAGGTGTTCGCTCTTAGCGATACAGGTGGCTGTTACTTCTGCTTCTGGGATGTGAATAAAAAAGCGTTCTGTCTGTCCAATCTGAACCGGAGCGGCAGGGGCAGCGGCACTTGCTTCGGGCGGATGTTGTGGGGGGTGTTCTTGGTGCAGCAGTGGTGTCCCACATAGCCATGTATCTGCTGACACAAAACTGCTGATAGTGAAAAAAATAAGAAGAATTGATATGAAGAGCCGCATTAGATACGTGATAGTTCCTCGGTTGATAGTTTGAAAAAGTGTTCGTCCAACAAATCTCAACTATTTATTTTACCACAATTGTGTCGTAACTTCAACTGATATGTAGAGGCAGCGCAGGGCCATTTAGTTTTAAGAGTTAAGTTTACTTACATAAAGCCTTCCCGTTTCCGGATGCCCGAATTTATTCGGGATAGCACACTTTTCCCGAACAAGTTCGGGCTTCCAGACCCAAATTGTTGGAAAACTGAATGGCCCTGAGAGGCAGCGCAGAGGCGTTCAATTCTTCTGTAGGACAGAACTCTTAATCCCACTTCAACCCCGTAGCGGTGGCATCTCTATAGAAGGACATGCATCAAAAAATATAAACCCCGTAGGGCGGCATCCGTATCGACGATTTGTGAGGTACGCTGTAAATGCCCCTAATTGGTTAGGACTTACGCAAAAGTGTAGAATTCGGTTTATCAGAGTGCAATCGGTGCGGTTAGAAACCGCACCTACCAGTGGGGTGCGTAAGTCCTGTTGGTATAAGAAAAACCTTTACGGACGACAATTCCGCTGCTATACTTTAAGTATATTAAAGACCCCAGAGAAGGAGCATCTCTAATGTATCGTGTCGGTATCATCGGGTTGGGTAGTATTGCCTCCCGTTATTCAACACCAGACGATCCTTATCCGTATTGCCATACAGGTGGTATCCGTTTTTGTGAAACGACTGAATTGGTTGCAGTTGCAGACATGTCCTCGGAACGCCAAGCAGAATTCCAACAGGTTTGGGGACCCGCTTTCCCAGATAATTCTATAAGCTATTACGAGACGGACACGCAGATGCTTGAGAGTGAGGATTTGGACATCGTTGCTGTCTGTGTCCGCGGACCCCACCATTTCAAGGTGATGCAGAATGTTCTGAAGGCAGACATCAAAGCCATCTTCCTCGAAAAACCCGCCGGGTGTTCGCTTGAAGAAGTCGATGCCATGACCGCAGGTGCTGACGCGAAAGGCATTCCTATCGTTGTGGACTATACACGGCACTGGGGACCACACCTTATCCGTCTCCAATCGCTTATCAAAGACGGGTTAATCGGTGAGGTACAGACTGTTATCGGGTATTGCGGTGGCGGTGTGCTTTCTTTCGCTATCCACACGACGGACATGATTTGTCAGTTTGCCGGTTATGATCCGATTTCGGTAACTGGGTTCGTTGAAGGGAGTGGAGATGTACCGGAGCCTTATGAACCTGAACCCGCGATTGTGGGTTCAACAATCCGATATGAGAGCGGTGTTATCGGTTTCCATGTCGGGAATCACGGGGCGCGAGGCGGATTCTCTGTGGATGTCCTTGGCAGTGAAGGTAGCGTTCAGACGGGGTTCTACAGCAGCACGACTGTCCACAAAGACGGGAAGTTGGTTGATAACGCTACCCTTGATCTGCCTGAAAACGCCAGTCCATTTAAAGTTGCGTACAAACAGATTACGGATTACTTAAATGGAGGAGTATTGCCTGATTGTGCACGCGATGATTATACCGCTGTTAATGAAATTGGATTCGCTACAATTGAGAGCGGCATCACCGGACAAACAATAGAACTCCCGTGTCAGAATCGAAAACGGCTTATCTTTGCAAACGGCTAATATGAGATGTGTATGGCACCCTTACGTAAACTTGATTCCCTTTCTCGATTCTTTATGAAGCTTTACCGCGGCAAGCACTATGGAACGTCTCCTCACACGCCGCTGCATTTACCGTTGAACGAATGTAAAGTCGCTCTCATTACGACTGCCGGTTTTTTTCTGCATGGGCAGGACCCTTTTGAGAGCGGAGATTGTTCATACCGCGAGATTCCCAATTCAATTCAGACACAAGCACTCATCAATGGACATAAAAGTGCGGCTTACGATGAAAGGGGTCTCGAAACGGATCCGAACCTTGCGTTTCCGCTTGATAGGTTCAGGGAATTAGAGACCGAAGGTAAAATCGGATCGCTAAACCATAGACACTTCAGTTTTATGGGATCTATTGTAAACCCGAAACCCCTCATTACGCAAACCGCGCCTGAAGTTGGAGAGTTGCTTAAAGTTGATGGTGTAGATGTGGCGTTCTTAACGCCTGTCTGACCGATGTGCAATCAGTCTGTAGGACTGATCCAACGTGCTGTTGAAGCGGCGAGAATTTCTACGGTCTCGATCACGCTGATTGAAGATATTACGCGGCGGGTAAAACCGCCGCGCGCATTAGCAGTTCCATACCCTTTCGGACATCCGCTCGGCGAGCCGAACAACCCAGAATTGCAGCACGCAATCATCGCTGAAGCACTCGCGCTCTTAGAGGATACGGCGGAACCTCCTATTTTTAAGGTGGTGGATACATTTGATGTAGGGAACGGGCAATGAATTGCCCTACTACAAACGTAATTTCATAAGCTTTAAAGGGGAAAACAGATGGATAAACTCAGAGTTGGCATCATCGGATGCGGCGGTATTTTTCGCAACCTCCACGCCCCGTATTACCAAGAACCGACACGCCGCGCAGACATTGTCGCGATCGCCGATATCAATGAAGCATCTGCGAATGAACAGGCAGACCTATTCGGGGCAGATGCTTATACGGATTACCGCGCCCTCCTTGACAGACAAGATATAGACGCAGTGGATGTCTGTGCCCATCCGCGCCCTCACCTTGAGATTACCCGCGCTGCGACCGCTGCTGGCAAACACATCTTGATGGAGAAGCCGATGTGTTGCAACGTCGCCGAGGGTGACGAGATGGTCACCGCTGCTGAAAATGCAGGTGTCCTCCTGATGGTCGCCTATATGATGCGGTTCGATCCGGGGTACATGAAGCTGAAGTCGCTATTGGACGATGGCACGCTTGGCACGCTGCAGATGGCGTATTCTAATCAGGTCGGTTATTTTTCACCTGAACGACATCCGTGGCTTTTTGTGAAAGCAGAATCTGGTGGGATGTTGGTGGAGCAGGCGATTCACAATCTCGATATCTGGTTGTGGCTCTACGGTCCCGCCTCGACTGTCTACGGGTTCACAAGCCACGTTCCACTCGGTGGCACCTATCCACCACCTGACCAAGCCGTCGAGAACAACGCTGTCCTGACAGTGCATTTCAAGAACGGCGGGGTCGGGATGATGATTAAGAGTTGGGCAGCTGAGATTGGGAACAGTGGCAATGGTCTCGTGGCAAGCAACGGGTCTGCGACGCTGATTCGGCATGGACTCCGCTGGAAAACGCACGATATGGCGGAAGCAGAAGAATTCACTGCGCCGGTCCCAGACGACGACACCTATCGCAACATGCCAGAGGAACGGCGGCAGCAGCGGTATTGGGGTGTTGCGGCAAAAGGGACAAGCATCGACCATTGGCTCCAGTGTATCGCCGGTGAAGCGGAACCGACAACGCATGGACGTATCGGTAGAGACGGTATCGAGTTGGCAGAGGCGACGTATCGTTCTTCCCAAATCGGCGCACCGATTTCGTTGCCGCTGTAGGTTTACCATAAAAAGGAAAAAATGAGAATGCGTTTTATGCTTCACAAAGTCATTTCTCTTATTTGCTTTGTGGCTTTTACTTCTGTCTGCTTTGGGCAGGAAGGACAGCCCCAAGCGCAGCAGAACGTTTCCGTAGAAAAACAGAAGGAAGGCAGAACGCTCTTGGTCGCTTCTGCAACGTTGTATGGGTTTTCGTTGTATGGACCGGGGACGGCTCGGTTACTTGAAATTGAATCTGGGTCACAGATAGCGGGATTGGAGATGTTGATTGGCGGTGGATCTTTTGCAGGCGCGCTTATAGCGACAAGAAATCATCAACTCGGTGCCGGACGCTCCAGTTTAATTCTATCGGGCAGCCTTGCAGGCACGCTATATGGTTTCGGACTGCCTGTGTTATTTGAATCAGAGAATGACCAGACTTACCTCGCTGCTGCGATGCTCGCCACGCCAATAGGCGGACTCCTTGCCCATAGATTGAGCTCTCACAGGTGGTTTAATGAGGGTGAATCGCATACAATTAGTAGGGGCGGATTTGTTGGCGGACTGTACGGGATCGCAATTCCATATCTTATCAATATTGAGGATATCGAAGGTTGGACACAAGGCAAAATCTATGTTACATCCGCGATGATCGGTGTCCCTGCTGGTGTGTGGACGACAGCAAAACTGATTTACGATAAACCGATTAACGAAGGAAGGGCAAGTTTGCTCGCTCTTGGAGGTGGTGTCGGCAGTGCCTATGCGGTCGGAATTATGTCTTTAACGGATGTGGAGGCATCGAGACCTTACATATTGGCTGGGATGATCGGTTTACCGGTAGGCGCATATCTTGGCTATAAATTGACTACTGGGAATGTGTATACAACCGGTCGGGCAGCTTTGATACAAGTCGGCGCGTATGCCGGTGCTCTCTTTGGCAGTGGCTTTCCGCTGATAGCGGACGCGGAAAGCCATAAACCGTATGTTGTGGCGAGCATTCTTGGATCAGCGGCGGGAATGTGGTTGGCACACCGTTTGACACAGGGATGGGGCGAGACGGCTCCGTTTGCGAAAAACAATCTCGGACCGAAATCAGACAGGTTCACCGTTTCCTTGCCTTCAATTGATAAATGGCTGACGCTCGGTTTGATGACACTCCGCAAACCAACTTTTATGGCTGATTTCCCTGTGGAATTGGTGCGAATTTCATTCTAATCAAAGGAACGCGGTATTTATAGTAGATTTTGGAAGTTACTGGTACAGGGCGAGCAGACGAGGTTGGAAAACCTCGCCTACTGCGGAAACGGGGACTATCACATAGAAATCCCAAGTAGCCCTCGCGTCAACTGAAAATCCGTATTTCCCTTACCGTGCAGTTTCGGTGTATACTGCCGCGAAGCCACCTCCACAATCAACGCCAATAACTCGTCAACATCAGCAGTCGTCAGATCCAGGTCCGCACCGTAGGCGGTTTGCGTTGCAGCATCTGTAGAGACCTGAATCAGCGGCACCATCACGTGCGATTGCAAAGGAGCACCAACGATGTGCGCAAGTGCCAAATCCACACCCGTCGCCCCCAACCCTGTCAACGTCTCTGTCGGCTGATCTGTCGGGGTCTCCATGATATGGAGACCGGCTTTCTCGACTCGCTGTCCGTATGCTAATGTCGGCGTAACAGTTCCCGATGAATCCGCCAGAAGAATTACTGACTGCTGACAGCCGACTGCTGACAGCCATCCCGCATTCCCCGGCACGACAACCGTTCCACCCGCAGCGACCACCCTGTGCGTCAATGGCGTCAGAGACTCCGAGACTTCTTCTGTCGCTTCACCGGTTGATGTTACAGCGATGCAGAGGTGTTCTAATCCCGCATCGACAATGGGAACAGATGGCTTATTCGCGAGTTCCTCTGAAAACCAGTCTTGTACCTTGTCAATAACGGCATCAATGCCACCGTCCAATTGGACGCTTGCCCATCCGTAGCGTTCTGGTGATATACCGAGTTGCTGAATTTCGTGCCGGACGTGGTCGTTGTGTGTCTTTTCGCAACCGTGCTCAAGGAGTAGACCGAGAGCAACCGTCGGATGTGTGAGGTGTCCAATCATCGTACGGGTGTAAATTTCTTCAGAACGTCCACTGGAGACACCACACCCTTCTGTGTGTGGAAGCGCAACAAAACGGGATACCCCTTGTTCCTTACCAATCTTCTGTTCATTGCAACGGTGTGCAATCATCTGTGCGATCTGTCCTGAACAGAGGCTTGTCGGTAGGATAAGTCCGAGTTGATCCGTACGGTATCCAGTTTCCGTTTGGAGTGCACGGAATTGCAGCGCCGGTGTGTTCGTGTCCACCGAGGCGGTTTCAATTGCGATTGGTTCACCGGACTTCAATTCGGATTCTATCAATAAGGGGTCTAAATCTACGGGACCTGTCTGCTTCCAATCCCGCCACAGAGAGACTTGAGAATGTCCCGCCTTCTCACCGACCGACTGTTCACCCGACGCAACATCCACCGTCAAGTCGAGCATTGCTTCACCGAGTGTCTCCATCGGTGTGCCGTCGAGATACGCCCCAGCATTCACGTCCATATCTTTGGTAAGCATTTCATAGCGTCCGGTTGTCGTGACAATTTTAAGCGTCGGGACGAAGGGAAAATTGGTAATTGAACCGTTGCCAGTCACGAAGAAAATCATGTTAGAGCCAGACGCTACCTGTCCGGCGATACTCTCTAAATCGTTGCCGGGACTGTCCATGAAGTAGTAGCCCGGATTTTCCATCAGTCGGCTATAGTCAATGACGTAATCGAGACAGACATCCGGATGTCGTTTCATCGCTGCGCCGATGGATTTAATAGCGATGTTATAGAGTCCACGGAAGTTATTACCCCCAGACGGATTGCCTTCTGCGGAGTGTCCGTGCCATGAGACCCGCTCCTTGAAACGTTCAATTGTATCAAGGAACGTGCGTGCAGTGTTCAGGTCTCGGACGTTTTGAAGCACATACGCCTCCGAACCGATGAGTTCGTCTGTTTCTGCGAGGTTAGCACAACCACCGTAGCGGATAACCTCTTTGGCGACGTAAGCGGCAAGCGGATTGCCGGAGATGCCAGAGAAGGCATCAGAACCGCCGCACTGTAAGGCGATTTTAAGGTTTTCCAGAGATTGCTCAGTGCGTGGGACGCTGTTTACGCCGTTCAACCATCCCTTAATAATCTCCGCGCCGTTGGCTAAATCTTCATCAAAACTTCCTTGTAACCGATAGAAACGGTGGGTGACATCATCTAAAGCGTAGCCTTCGTGCTGCATATATGACTGAAGCATTTCATTTGTAACCGCCTCAGTGCCGTAGTCAACGAGCAGCATCGCACCGATATTCGGATGGACGGTGAAACCGGCAAGCGTCCGGAGCAATATGTCAATGTTATTCGGTGTTTTGCCTTCACCGCCTTCCGTATGTGTTACAGCAACGACCCCATCTACATTAGGAAGTGTATCGGGGTTACAAACCCCTCCTACTGCACACATATCGGCGAGTCTTCTCGCGAAACCGGAGGTGCGTGAGGTCGTTCCCATGACGACGATATAGTTTCGTGTGCCGACACCACGGTTACCGGGACGACGATAACCGAGAAAATTTCGTTCATCTGCATGACGCGGCACCTGTTTCCCCGGACGAAATTCGGCTTCATTTAACGCGTATGGTGCCATTTTATCACTGAAATTAGGTACCTCTGGCAGAGCGAAAGGGAGGTTTCTAATGGACAGGGAGTCAATCATTTTCTGATTACACACGTAATCGCCGGGGTCAATGACACGTGTGGCGTAACCGAATGGCAGTCCCCACGATAGGAGAGGCGCGGCTTCTGAAATCGGTTGGATAGCGAATCGGTGGCCCTCTAAAATAGTATGCGATAGTTCAAACTGCTGTCTGTTATGACGGATGCGTGTGCCGCGTTCGAGTGTTTGTGTGGCGATACCGACGTTATCATCTGGGGCAGGCAATCGCGCGACAGTAGTAAAATCATAGTCCATTCGGTGTCCTCCGATTTTTTAGTAGGGTCGGTTAACCGACAACTATTAACGGCGATAGATACTCACTTCAATTGCGTCCTGTTTCACCCACGGCAGGTCGATGTCAAACCAATGTGTTTCAGATTCATAGTGCTCGCGGACATGCGCAAGATAGTCCGCCATTGTATCTGCGCCGATACCGACGTTATCTGCTACGACGGTTGCTGGGTTTGTTAACTGCGCTTCGATTGCCTGAAAACAGGGAAAATAGTTGTCGAAGTTGTTGTCAAGGAGCAAAAAATCGACAGGGTCTTGGATACTTTTGAGTACTTCTTGTGCGTCGCCGATGCGTGAGTCTACGAGGTCTGCGAGTCCAGCGCGTTCAAAATTTGTGCGTGCTTGTGCGGCGCGGTTCGCATCTATTTCTACTGTTATTAAGCGTCCGGCACCGATAGTCTTCAGCACGCGTAGCATCCATAATCCAGAGTAACCGATAGCCGTTCCGCATTCAACAATAAGAGACGGCTTGGCTTTTTCGACGCAAGCGGCGAGAAATTTCGCCTTTTCGGGTCCTAACATCGGGATCCGTTCTTCTCTACACTGTGCTTCAACTTCTCCTAAAACCTGATCAAACATTTGGTCTACTCCTTCCATAGTTCACACGCTCTGCCTTATATTATCCATTGCCACGATGTCCAATAATTGTCCCACAAAATCACTAAAATGTCAATTTTTTTCAAGACTATTCAGTTTTAAGGTTTTTGTTGAAACCGATTTGATCTATGGCACATTGGAAAAAAGAGCCAAAATGTTCTATTCGCTGACGGAAAAACCTGCTGAAAACGCGAATAGGGCTTTTTTTTGAAAAAAAACGAAAGTAACCCTAAACTTTTTTGAACTCATGTATATATAATAGATAGAACATTCGGAGAAAACGGTTATGAGAAGAACGAGTCTCCGATCTTGGTGGTTTTTTCGTTGGGCAGATGGAACTGAACCTCAGGAGAATTGCCAAGCATGTCCTCTAAAAAATAAAGGAGAAAAAATGAAAACGTCTTTGTGTCAGATAACCGCTGTTGTCTGTATTCTCATCGTAGGGTGTCTCGGAGTGTTTTCAATTGTGAAAAACTCTGAGGCGCACCCAAGCCATAAGGCATACACGCATACAGAATATACGTGTTATGTAATCGAGGATGACGGCTTCGGAGAGATATGTACGAGTTACACAGACACCGGATACCGACCAGTATACCCATCAAATCACTACACCGATGGCGGGACGCACATTCCTCACGATTATGAGGACAATACCCATGAGTACGACACTGAAAACTATTCCCGTTCAAGTTGTAGTGAGTGTTAAGGACATTTAATTTTTCCGTTGATGCAGGAGTGCTTTTGCTTCCTGCATCATGTTATATTCATAGGAGGCGTAAGATGAAAAAACTGTTGATTGGTAGCATTCTTTCCGTCGCCTTTGCTTGCGGCATTTTTGTCTACACGGAGTGGGATAACCAAAGATTTGTGAACACTTTGCCCGAACCGCCAGTTGTAGAACAAGTCGTTGAGGTCCATACCCATCCGCATTCCCATGAGGATCCTCTACTCTCCGCGCCAAGCACCGGCGAGGTTGAATCTGATTCTGGTGCCGAAGCAAACAGTGTTGGCGCGTCCACAGAACAGATGTCGGAAGTGGAGACCTCGCAAGTTGATGAAGGGGAACAAACCAAAGCGGCTTCACAAACTGCCGCAACGTGGCAAACTGATGACACACATCAGCATCAATCTACTCGAAGTCCGTTTGGAAAGAAAATCACACGGATTGAGGATATGGATCCAGATGAACTTGCAGATATGACGCGTGTCAGTTTACTTCGGCAGTTTGGTGACATTCCAGAAGTTTACACCTTCGTTGCGTTAAAACGGAAAAAACTTAAGAACCAACCGCTTACCTTGGATGAACACATTGACTTCACAGCGGCCCAGTATCATTTGTGGCCAGACCCCAGAACTAAGAAAACGCTTGAGATTTTCTTGGAGAAAAGAGCCACTGAGTATCCAAGCAGTATACAAACCGTGAGGTGACCCTCATGAAAACTTTCAACATTTTCCTCGGAAGTTTCCTTCTTATCATCATGTTTTTCGGTTGCAGTGTGAAGCCCGTTGAGGAACCGCTTCAAGAAACACGCCTTGTTGATGATGATAAACAAGCACCTCCGAAAGAAGATTTTATACCGGGCTTCCACCCCTTCATGGATGACCCAGACAGTCCGAGTCCGCACAATCCGTTGATAAAGAAGTTTGGGGATATTCCAGAAGTCCGCACCTATATTCGGCTTCAGCAAAAATTTAGAAGGGGTCCTGGACTTACCGTTGATGAGGCAATAGCACTCTATACCGCAGAAGTTTTCCTATATGACACCTCTGAAGCAAAGCGATCCTTGAAACAGTTCAAAAAGGACAAAGAGCGGGCCCAAAGACTGGGCATCCCAACAGGGGGCATTGTAATGCGGTTCAACATCAAAACCGATCCGAGTGATAAAAAAGCTGCTGCGACCGAAGCAGCAGATTGAGAGAAACCGACCATGTTCAATACATCGAGGTTGTTCAAATCAATACTTCTGTTAGCAATTCTGCTTGTTGCCTTCTGGATTCGTATCCACGGGCGAGATACTGTCCCTGAAGGACATTTCACGGGTGTTGATGCTTATATCTACTATTTTCAGGCACAACAGATAGCGGAGCAAGGCAGATTACCTGTCCGCGATATGCACCGGTGGCTGCCTATCGGTAGAGATAATAGGCAACTTTTCAGCCTCTATAGTTATGCCCTTGCATACAGTCATAAAACCGTTGTAAGGGCATTTCCGAACATCACACTTTATGACGTTGCCTTCTATATGCCTGTCTTTTGCTTTTGTGTCGGTCTCGGTGGGCTCTGTCTTTTTCTTGCACATACCTTTGGGATCATCTCTGCGAGTTTCGTCGGTGTGCTTTTGGCAACGCTTCCGGGTGCTATCAACAGAAGCACTGCTGGCTTTGGTGACCGAGACGCATGGTGCTGGATGCTCGGGCTCCTCGCCGTCATTACGTATCTCATCGCTCTACAAGCCGAAACACCGCGAAAACGTCTGGTTTGGACACTTGCAAGTGGCTTTATTGTCTTTCTAGGTGGTATGAGTTGGGAGGGCTTCGGCGTGTTTTTAAGTGTCATTCTCGTTGTTGAGGTTTGGCGATTTCTGACCTCCGAGGCCGAAAACAACTTAGGTCTCTATCTGTTGTGGCTGATTTGCTTTGTTCCAACGCTCTATCTGGTATCTCCGGCTTATCGGAATGGGTATGGTTTTGCGGAACATCTTTTGCCTTTATGATCGTGCCCCCTATTGTGCTTCTGGGTATCCGAACACTCCGACATCTTCTCCTCACCTTAGTGGAAAAATTCCAACCTCATGCCCGCACACTCGCCCTCGTTTTGACGTTGACAAGTGTTGCGGGGGCAATTGGTTATGTTTTGATGCAACTTGGGACCTTTGCCGAAACGACCGTGCCTTTGAGTCAAAACGCCGTTATGCAAAGCGTTGGTGAACTGAAAAATACAAATTCACAATATTGGCAGGTCCGCTACGGTTATATCTTTGTATTAAGTTGTATTGGGCTCATGATAGCAGCAATGCACCAATGGAAAAACTACAGTGCCCTGTTGCTCTTACCTCTGACGGTTTTTATCTTAACCACCTTTTTTAGAGAATACACAGATCACTTATGGGGGACACAGCAGAACAATATCTTCTTTTTCGGGGCGATCGCTTTCACTGTAGTGACGCTAATGCTTATGGGTTGGCGGCGTGATCTCCATCCGAAAAACGAACTGGTTTATGTTGCCGCTATTGCATGGTTCCTCATTTGGATATCCCTCAGTCGTGATGCAGAACGATATTCCAACTTTAGCAGTCCCATCATCGCTTTCTTTGCTGTTGAACTCATACAATTCGGTAGCGTGAAACTTAGTGAAGCATTCAAACGATATCTCCCCTGGCGTGTCGTGAAAATAGCAATCGCGATGATACTCCTCACAACCTGTTTGTGGCTTCCATACCCATTAGGATATGCACAGAATATCCTACCTGCGACACACGCCCGCAGCAGCAAACCCACAGACAGGACCGTTGCTGAAACTTTCCAATGGATGAAAGCAGAACTCCCAAACACTGCAGTGGTTGCAGCTGACTGGATACATGGCAGCCAGTTAAATGTCCTTGGCGGGGTCAAAACGATTACGGGCACCGACACATTCATACAGCGGTGGATACATCTCTATTATCGATACCTTTTCTGTGGGGATTCAGAGAGAAAAGCACTTGAGTTCCTAAAAAGCCACGAAGCGACTCATTTTATGCTCACTGAAAAGGATGTCGTCAAGTCTGCCATCATCTACTCATCTATTGGTGTTCGCTCGGAACGCGACAAAACCTTTGAAATCATTGAACTCCGAAAATCAATAGAAGAAAAAGAAGGTGTTTTTCTATTGCCCGTAAAAAGCATTTCTCTTTTCAATAACATCCGGATAAATATCGATCCAGAAAACAAAAACTCCATCAAAGCATTTGCTATAGGAAAAAGCGGAAGCGTCCGAGAGTTACCTTTTGTTGTTTTCAGACATAAAGAACGCAATATCTCTGAGAATCAAATGGGCTCAAAAACGGGAGGCATCATCCTCTATTTTAACGAACTTCAGCAATACGACAAAGGCTATTATATCCCCTCGGTTGCCTGGGACAACTTCGCTATCCGTTTGTTTCTACGCGGCATACCGAGCAAAGCATTTCAGCCTGTTTTTGCGGCTGAAGACACCCACGCAACGGGTGTTAAGGTATGGAAAATTCACTATCCGCCTGATATTAGACCGCATCGGAAATACCTCCTCACAGGTATCCCCGAAATAGATGCACACCTGCAGGCGAAAAAATAAAAGTAAGACAGATAAGAAACTCTGATAAAAACGTGTTGTTTCTTTTCACTTATGCTATAATAATCCATAAGTTTCATTATAGTGGGTATCTCTAAACCCATACCCCATAACTAAAAGGAGTTATATTATTATGAAACTCAAATGTCAACTTCCCAACGCGAAATGCCCCCGTATCAACACGAAGGGCCCTTCGTTGCCGATAATGCCACGCTATCCCGTTTACGTCCAGATATGAAACGGTGTGCGGGGTGTATTGCCTTTCATTCGCCTCAGTGCCCTGACTTCCGTGATGACTTGGAGCAGTTCGCTGCGATGGTGCTGATTGAAAAGGGACCCACCTATGATCCGTCTCACAAAAGTCGTGCGAGTTTCGGGACGTTCATCCGTCCGCGTATCTGCTTGCGTCTGATGAATGCGAAAAGACGGGAAGTGAAGCATCGGTCTCGACTGGGGCTGGTCTCGGCTCCTGGAGATGCTTTTGCTGAGGCGAAGGACAGCACCCCTCAAGGTGTATCTGTGATAGCGACATATCCTGACTCGGGCGCGACACATTTTACGGAAGCGGTTGCAGATGCAGCCTTACGTGAAGATTTCTTTGCGGCGATGCCGGAACTTCTGACACCTCTAACCCCGCGTGAGCGTGAAGTTTTTCAATACCTCCGCACGGATGCCTCTTCGAGTGCGATTGCCGCGTCGATGGAATTGAGCAAAGGTCGCGTGAGTCAGTTGAAAAAACAGGTGATTGAGAAACTCACCGAAGCATGTCGAAAACGTGGATGGAGGCCCGAATCTATTTAACGGACGGAACATTAGAAAAAAGAAACACAACGCCAGGGGCATTTAGTTTTCCAACAAGGGACATTCCGAAAACAAAAATTCTTCACAAGGATAAACTTATCTCTTAAAACTAAATAGCCCTGACACAACGCCCTATTCGTTGACAGAAAAACCTTCTGAAAACGCGAATAGGGTTTTTTTTCAAAATAGGACTTACGCATTTTCTCTTATAGTAGATTTCAGAATTAATTGCACACGCTGAACCAGCGAGGTTAGGAAACCTTGAAGAAACACCCCAGCAAAAACCCTACCAGGGGGTGGAGGTGTGTATTTATTTTCAGATTCTACTATAAAGTCCCTGAAAACGCAGTATGCCAATTGCTAATTGCGAACCGCTAATAAAAAAGTTGCAACCAAATCTACAGTTTGGTGTATATTATAGACAAGCACCTCCGGAGGATCTTGATGCCTGATTTAGATGATGAATTAATGGAACGCTACCGAGCGGGGGATGAGGATGCTTTTACGCTGCTCGTACGCCGGCATCAACAGCCCCTCATCAATTTCATTGCTCGGTATATCAATGATAGAGACAGTGCCGAGGATTTGGCACAAGAGACATTCGTTCGCATCTTTAAAGCATCGCCGCGCTACAAGCCCGGACAGGCGCATTTTAAGACGTGGATGTATCACATTGCCGCAAATCTTTGCAAAAATGAACTGCGAAATCGGGGAAGGCGAAATCGATACAGGATTGATAATGTCGTAGATGGTAATGGAGATTCCGAACGGATTGACCTCATTGAAAGCGCACCGGCGGATGCGGCGTTCCAACCGGAAGTCGCACTTGAACGAAAAGAATTGCACGACGCGATCCAGAGTGCAATCGCCGAGTTACCCGAACAGTACAGAGTCCCGCTTGTCCTCCGCGATCTACAAGGACTGAGTTACGATGAAATTAGTGAGACACTTGAACTCCGTAGCGGTACGACAAAATCCCGAATCAATCGTGCAAGGCTCATGCTTAAGGATAAATTGAAATCGTATGTTTAATGCGCATAAGGAGAGATTATGAACTGCTTGCAGGCTGAGGAACACTTCTCTGCCTACTTGGAAGATACCCTTGATTATCAGGCATTACGCGACTTTGAGGCACATCTCACAACGTGCGAAGCGTGTCAACACGAATATGCCCGATTTCAAGAATCTGTTAAGGCTGTCCGGCAATTGCCGCAGATTGAGCCATCTCCCAACTTTATGCCGAAGTTGATGCAACGGCTGGCTGAAGAACCACACGAGTTCGGCGGTATTACGGAAATTATCGCAACAGGTTGGCATCGACTACAAGATGGGCTCCGCCGTCCCAGATGGGCATTTAGTGGTATCGTTGCTTTGCTTCTTATCGTCGCAGTAGGAGGCTACTTCTACCAAGCTGGTCTCTTATTTGATCGGGACTCTCAACCTGCTGTCGTGGTGACGCCGGCATCCGAACCGAACCGTCTCGGACCGCCGCCTGTTGAGTTGCCCGTAGATGTGCGGCGTCGGGTGAGAAGTATGGATTCATTTTCGCCCGGTGGTGTAATCCAAACATCGCGACAGCCGATGCAGCAGCACTATGTCTTAAAGCAGGTTAGCTACACCAGTGCCTCCACAGGCGGTGGGCTTTGAAATGGCGATTGGCAGTCAGCGAATGACGATTAACCAATAACCAACAACCAACTGCCAACCACTAACAGCCAACAGCCAAAGGATGATAAACGTATGCACGCGAAAGCATTAAAACAACAACAATTGCTAATTGGATTACTCGGTCTACTTTTCTATGCAATCCCCTTCAGCTTTGCGAACGAAAGTATCCTACAGATGTTCGAGAAGGATTTTCAGAAGATAGTCGCCGATGCCCGTCCGGCTGTTGTCAAAGTCGTAGCGACGCAGGTCAATTCAGTATGGCTCCAGCCGAATCCGAAGCGGTTAGCACTCACCCGCCAAGACATCGGTTCCGGTATCCTCATTGACACCAATGGACACGTCGCAACAACGACTTTTGAGATGGAGAATCCGGGTAAGATTGAGATCGTCTTTAGTGATGGAAAGGTATCTTCAGCAAAACTGCTCGGCACGGATACACTCACCGACATTGCAGTGCTTCGCGTTGCTGACACGCCACTGACAACTGCATCTAAAGCGACAGCGAAATCTATCAAGTGGGGAGATTCCTCAAAGATTGACACGGGTTCGTGGGCTGTGACGATAGGCAGTTCTTACGGACATAGCCCCATTATTTCCTTCGGAATCGTCGGTGGATGGGATACCTTGCCGGATCAAATGTGTGGGGAACTCATTAAAATCAACGCAGCCATTACACCTGGAAACAGTGGAGGTGCTGTTGTCAATACGTCCGGTGAGATCGTTGGAATGATACTCGCCGTTCTGACAGAGCCGATTGGCATTAATTCACCTGCTAATGTGCTGTTCGGGAAACAAGACGATATAGACATTACACAATTTCTTGGGCAACCCTCACCGTTAGGGTCTCGTAATCAAGAGATCGCTTTTGCGCTGCCTATAGAGGCAGTTCGCACGGTTGCCAAGGAAATTATAGAACACGGAAAGGTCGCGCGCGGTTGGCTCGGTGTTGAGGTCGATAGCGGTGAGTCTGGGGTCTATGTTACCCGTGTAATTGACGGCAGCCCAGCACACAAAAGTGGACTCTTGCCCAAAGATGTGATTCTTGAATTGGACGAGACCGCTGTGCGCTCATACGCTGAATTGTTAAGATGTGTCGTAACCAAGCGACCGGATACGAGCGTCCAACTTAAAATTGATAGGAACGGGACGGCGCAGCATTGTACGGTAATATTAGGTGAGAAACCGGTGATGCCCATGCCCCTATCGGACAGTGTACCAAGCATTGGGCCGTAATATCAGGTGAGAAACGCTAACGCGTTATCCGCTGAAACTCCGCTACATAAGCCGCTGCAATCTCCTGATTCCCTTTGATAATTAAGAGGTTTTCGGAGTTGCGGGTTTCTGCATTTTTCGAGAAGTTATACGACCCCGTCACCACTGTCTCTCCATCAATTACAATCACCTTGTGATGCATAGCCCCCCTGTTTTCATCCAGCACCACTGGTAAACCTGCCTGCTTCATCTTGTTGTATTCGGAATATCGCTTGTCAACCTGTCGTCCCTCAAACACGCCGCGTACATCAACGTTGGCTTCAAAGCGATCGCACATCGCCTTGCCGAGCCTGTCGTGTGTGAAGGAGAATGCCATAAAATGGATAGATGTTTTCGCCGACTGGATCTCCTTGAGAAGCGGTGAGATGGTATCGTGGTCTGGAGAAAAATAGGTGGAAATCTGCGTGCCGTCGCTCAGTTTCACCTGTGGATAGACCACAGACATGTCAGAGGACTTCTCAACCTGTTCACGCAGAAACAGTTCCCGAAATTCCTGTGTGAAGTTATATGCAAGTTGGACTGAATCGACGAGTATAACATTGTTGTTGTTCTTGTAGGCACCGTTGTAGGTCGTGTTATAGGAACCCGTCCAGACGTATCGTTCATCAATCACGACAAACTTATGGTGCATATAACTGTCGGGGTCTTTATCGTCGCCGACAGGGATACCAGCTTCTTGTAAGCGTCGAATTTGTTCTTCAATATTGTCAGTTTCAGTGAAGATTTGCACTTGGAGTCCACGGCGATGTGCTTCGATTAAAGCGTCGGCTATCGGGACAGAGTTCAGATCGTAAAGCGCGGCATCAATTCGCGCTGCGGCATCGGTGAGTCTCGTAACGAGTCGTTTTTCAAGGGAATAGTGATTAGTACCAGCAGTGACTTCGCTAAAGTAGACTTCCCATGGTGTTTCGGTCGTCGCCCCACGGATGCTTCTATAATATCTGATACCGAAGCCGATCGCAACGGCACAGAGTAGGATAAGGAGGAAGGGAACAAATAGGTTGGGTTTGCTGGTTTTGGATGTTGTATCAGTTTCGCTTACACCCGAATCATTGTACATGTTTGCATGTCTCCGTCCATAAAGCATCGGGGTTACAAACCCCTCCTACAGGGATTCAATAAAGCATCGGGGTTACAAACCCCTCCTACAGGGATTCAATAAAGCATTGGGGTTACAAACCTCTCCTACAAGGGATAGGGGGTTATCATTAAACACCCCAGCGTTTTCGGGATTCCTCCAAGGATTCGATTTGTGCGTTCTCCTGTTTCCATGCGTAATGCCCTTTCGGTTTTTTGCCGATCCAGCGTTCGTCAATCGGTTCCGAGGCGAGTTGATACCGCGTGTCCGCAGTTATCCGAATTTTGTTGGATGTGTTGACGAGCGAGGCGTGCATCAGGAACATGCTAAAAATAATAACATCGCCTGCCGAAAATTTTGTCGTAGCCCAGTGTCCACCGAATTTCTCGACGATTTCAAGCGGTTTATCACTGAAATGTCCTTCAATCAGATCACGGTCAACATCCGATTGTCCGTAGGTGGCGCGAATCTTTTCAAATCGATTGGAACCCAGACAGAAAACAATCGGACCCATATCAAGCGAGACATCACCGAAAGGGGTCCAACAAGAGTAGAGATCTTGTGTGCCTCTACCCATAAAGACGATGTCGTAATGGATTGGAGAACCCGCCCCCGGTCCCGCTGTGCGAAGCCATTTGAAATCAAACGTCCGTGCCTCACCACCGAGGAAGTGCTTGAAGAAGTCCATCACCGGTTTACCTTCGACCACTGCTTTAAATGCCGGTAGCTGCGTCCACGCTTTGTTGCCCATTGAGCCGGTAGATGTCGGTTCCAGGTAATCCGGATTGAAGATACCATCCATTAAGGGAGCATCCGGTGCGAGCATACCTTTTGCTTGTAGTCTCTCCAGAATTTGGCGGCGCGCCGTGAGGATTGTCTCTTTGTCATGCAACCCTCGGATTAGGAGATAACCGTCTGCTGCTATCCTCTCTTTCAAAGCGTCAGGATTGTCGAGGATGTCGTTGCTTTCTCGTAAATCAGTGCTGACTTCTACTTCTTGAAGTAAAAAGGGGAGTTTCATTGTTTATCCTGTTTTATTTGGTCTGTTTTAAGTGCGTACGTACCCCAACGCACCTTCACGATCTCGTTAGCATCCACGAGTCGCTTGAGTTCATTTTTTATCGCCGTTGGATATCCCTCAACAGCATCAACAAGATCAGAGGTCTTGTTCCTACCCGCAGCAAGCGCAGCGAATATCTGATCGCGGAGCGGTACACGTAACGGTGCCCCACCTCTAAACTTTTGCAGCACACGATTTGCTTGCCGTGAAGAGCACCCTAAGACCCGTTCGACTTCTTCTCTGCTGGATTCAGCAGTGAGTTTGGCACGTTCAGCTTCAAAATGTTGGCGCGTGGCTATTGTCTCAGCAAGTTTGTCGAGTCCACCAGCGACCTCAAAATCTTCCCAATCAAAAAGGAGTGTTTCAGGCCTGTCGGTAATGTCGGGCAGTACCAGATTGGAAACTAAGACAATCGTCTTGTCTGTTAAGCGATTCAATCCTACCCGTCCTACAAGTTCTGCAAGTATACGAACGGCATACTGCTTATATATGTCTTGGACCCGTTCGTCTTCGTAGCGGTGAGATTCGAGTTCACCTTCATAGGAGATGGGTTTCTCGTCATTTCCAAACAAAGTCTGTGTTTGCAACCATAAGAAACCCGCTGCCCAACGCGGAATGCTGACTATCCAGAGAACTTGCGCTTCTTCAAAACCTTCTTCTAACCCGATTGTTTTTTTGAAATCTGTTAGGACAATACCTTCGCCAAAATAGTTGATTAAATAGGGTAAATATCCTAAAGTTAAAGAAACGCTAACTTAGAAAGGATGTTTACCCATGTCAGAGATTCTATCATTATTTTCGGTTTTCAGTCCACATTTATCGACAACACCACTTCGTCAGTTGCGTCATATCGTGTTCGCAGTGCTGGCGATGACCGGAAGCGTGACGCTGCGAAATATCTCACGCTGGACGCTGAAAGGCGGGAGTTATCGCAGGATCCAAAGGTTCTCTCACACCGTCTTGCCGTGGGGAACGCTGTGTTGGGTGTTCTTCAGAACCCATCTCTTTGATCCCGATGACGTGTATCTGCTGGCGGGTGATGAAACGGTTGTGCGAAAATCAGGTAAGGCTACCTACGGTTTATCACGTTTTTTCGCATCAACCATCGGTAAGGCGGTGCCGGGTCTGGCGTTTTTTGCCATTTCCATCATCAGTGTCAAGGGACGCCGTTCCTATCCGATGTGCATGGAACAGGTCGTCCGCAGTGAAACTTCACAAACACCGAAAGAGGCGACGCAGCCCTTGACACCTTCACGAAAGAAAAGAAAACCGGGACGTCCGAAAGGGAGTCAGAACCGAAACAAGACCCAGGGCGTCCTCAATGACACTTTGAAACAAGTGCAATCGCTGCTCAAGACGGTCTTAGCAACGATAGAGGGCTTTCTACCAATCCGATACTTGCTCCTTGATGGCGCCTTCGGCAACAATAATACACTACAGAGGGTCAGAGGCTGCGGGTTGCATCTGATTTCAAAACTTCGTAAAGATGCTGCCCTGTATTTGCCACCCGAGATACCTTATCAAAGACGCGGCAGACCGGCGATCTATGGTGAAAAGTTCAATCCGAAAGCGATTGAGAGCAAATATCTCGTGTCCACACAGACGCAAGGAAACATCACCAGCGAAGTCTATCAAATAGAGTGTCGGCATAAACGTTTCCCAGACCCTTTGAATGTCGTCTGTTTGCGAAAAACGAACACAAAGACGCAACAGACATCACACGTTTTCGTGTTTGCCTCCGATCTGGCATTGGATGCCGAAACGCTCATTGACTATTACTCGCTTCGGTTTCAAATCGAGTTCAACTTCCGAGACGCAAAACAGTTTTGGGGGTTGGTTTCCGATTTTAGCAACGTCAAGCAGACCCCTATTGAAAATGCGGCGAACCTGTCCATGTTCATGGTCAATGTTTCTGCGAAACTCCGGGAGATGTGGGGTGCGGAACATCCCGGGTTTGGGGTCTTAGACATCAAAGCACGCTACAGAGGGCAGAAGTATTTACACGAAACCCTAAAAATACTTCCGCAAAAACCTGAACCTATTGTTATTGACGACATCGCTGAACATCTCGGTGCTATTGGGGCTATTCATTACACTTCAAACCAAATCAGAACCGGATAATTTGGCGAAGGTATTGATATGTTCCAAATAGTATCTATGAGATAGCCTTTCAAAAATCTTAAAGTTGAATCGCGTTTTTTTGTTTATTTTACTGCAAGTGTCATGCCAATGCCTAATGAAGGACCCTATTTGTGATAAAACTACTGGAATTCTAAATATACAGGTAAAAATTGATATGAGACCTTGATTTTCAGTAGACCGGGTTCCAACAAAACTATAACAATAAGTTAATATTAAAGGATATAACGATTCCAGTCTTGTGTCAAGTTTTTTCATTTTAAAGCAGTGTAACCCAACAATTTGAGAGGTTCAGAGCAGAAAATCGTATTGAGGCATGTTTTTATATTAAGTTAAAATTTTAAGCGACTTTCTGTAATTTGATCTACCTGGCGGGTTAGGTTTCCGACCTCACTTGACAATCCGCTTCCCAATCCAGTCGGGTTTAGAGAATCTCAGAGAGCTAAGGCTTTCGGGGAATCCGATTGTTAACACGCGTCCACTTGCCAATGTCGTTGAGAATCTCAGACACCAGTGTGCGCGGTACTACACGAGTCGGAGTCGTGCAGCGTATTGGGATGGTCTCAACACAGTTAGCGAACGTGTTACCAGTGGTATCTACTTCTATCAGTTTGAAGCAGATAATCTTTCGCTTCTGATGGCGGTGGCTTTTGCAGCCATGCAAGGTTAAATCGATAGTGTAGACGGCTGCTAATCAGATGGATAATCCCGTTTTGCCCTTGGTGAACGGCGAGGTACCCGCCCGGTTCGGCACTGTTGAGTCCCATCGTAAAGGGGCGTCCATCCAGCGTTTCCATGTCTCGATCTGCCCCGTCGTCTGTAACCGGACGGATATGTTTCCATGTCTCGCCATCGTCGTAGGACAACGCACTAAAAAGTCCCGTAGCGAGACGTTCGTTTCCAGAAGTATCGACAATCGGCATCGGTGTCGGTTCGCGCCGATCCCCTGTGAAAGAGGCGAAGAAGATGGGTCCCTCTTGAAGCCGCAAAAGCACGCAGCGTTGCCCACCCGAAAGCACGGGAAACTGGCTTGCGCTATAGTGCCACGTTTTGCCGTCATCTGCGGAGACGCTTTTTGGCATTCGTCCGTTAATAGTATCGCCGCGACCGTAAGCCAAGAGCCTTCCATCCGTGAGTTCGACGACAGCTGCGTGTATGCCAGCAATCCAACCTCCGGTTTTTCCTTCGGCGAATTCGGGAATAGGTTGCCCCGCCCCCGGATCGTACCACGTCTCTCCATCATCGTCGGAAAGCCATATTGCAGTGCCTCCGTCTCCACCGCTCACTGCATCGCAGGCGAGGAGTATAGAACCGTTCTCTCTGCGGAAGACAGAGGTAATCGGCATGTGTCGGAGCCGGTGTTCGGGTGAGATGAAGCGCGGTTTCGACCACGTCGCGCCGTTGTCATCGGAATAGCGCATCACTAATGCTAAGGGACCCCACGTCGCGGCAGCAGAAAGACCGTTGAAATGATAAATCCGTCCGTTTTCGTTTCGCCATAAAGCAGTGGCGTGATTATTGCGATCAGGCGGACCCCAGAAGGGTTCAGCGGGATCCCATTCCGTTTCGCTAAATCGCAATCGGCTTGCAGCAACCGTCAATTCACGTCCGCGCTCTGTTACGCACGAATACCACGCCGTGAACATATCACCGTTTGAGCATTCAGTGATTGATGGAACATGATTGTGTGCTGAGAAGAGCGGTCCGTTTGAACCTTCCGGGATTTTAACGTAGGGTATCGGTTCAGCGAAATAAGGTGTTTCTGGCGCGGGTGCACTTGCGGGTTCCTGTTTGACATTCCGTCCCCACAATGCGACCTTCGGTGCAGGTGTAGGTGCTGCTTGCGGGACTTCACCACAAACGACGCGAAACCCGATATACCAGTGTTTATCTTCAGGTACCGCCGCCATCCGATTTGCAGACCGTAAATAACAGAGTAATGTTGAATGACTGCCACCCCGTGTAACACGATATAGACCGGTCTCTCTACCGACCGGATCGACTTGTGGATGCGGTTCGTAAGGTCCAGACCAATCTCGACACCACTCCTCTACATTTCCGTGCATATCGTGGACACCCCAGGCGTTGGGGGGTGTTTGTCCGATATGGAGCGGCATCACTTCTTCTGCCCCGCGGCTCCGTCCAGCGTCTGGGTACCAACTCTCTCCAACGTTTTTGTGGAAATCGGAGGGTAAGGTATCACCCGTATGGAAATGGGTTGTTGTGCCTGCCCGACATACGTACTCCCATTCGGCTTCAGTCGGCAGTCGATAAGGGAATCCCTCCTTTTCAGAAAGCCATTCACAGAAGCGCGTCGCGTCGTGCCAATCCACAAATACAACGGCTTCGTCATCGTCCCGTGAAAAGCCAAGCTTGCTACGGAGCTCACTGTGTGACGGCTGGAATTCTTCGTATTGCGCATTGGTAACCTGAAAAATCCCGAAATAAAAGGGCATAGTGAGCGTTACCTGATGTACCGGTTTTTCGTCCCAATCGCCATCTCGGAGGTGTGCCTTTCCATCCGTCAATTCATCTGATAATGCAGCGTTCTCTGAACCCATCATGAAGGTACCGGGTTCAATTCTGACGAACTGCATACCGAGCGAATTGGTATGTACTGCGCCTTCGATCCGTAATTTTTGCATAACAATCCTTTTTGTTTTAAAGGCTGCCTCTTCGCACTTGGTATATCTATTCTGACGGCAGCGCATAGACTGCCCGTCGGACCTTTACAATTTCACCGGCATCAACAAGACGCTTGAGCTCATTCTTTACTGCCCCTGGATGTCCGTCAATAGCGTCAATGAGTTCTGATGTCGTTTTCTCGCCGCTTTCAAGAAGCGCGTGAATCTGGGCGTAAAAAGGAACACGTTCGATTTTTCCACCTCTTAACTTCATCAATACTCGATTCGCCTGACTTCTGGAGATTCCCAAGACATCCTCTACTGTTTGCCTATCAGATTCTGCAGTGAGATTGTCCCGTTTGGTCTCAAACCGCTCGCGTTCAGCTATAACCTCGGGGAGCTTGTCTAACCCACCGGCGACCTCAAAATCTTCCCAATCAAAGAGGAGCGTTTCAGGTCTGTCGGTGATATTCGGCGGCGGCATACCCGTGAGTAATACGACTGTCTTGTTTGAGAAGCAATCTAACCTGACTTGCTGTATAATCTTTGTGAGAATACCAACTATGTTCTGTTCACATAACCCTTGGATCCGCGTGTCTTTATAGCGATAAGGATTCATTTCAACATCATAAGAGAGCGGTTCCTCGTCTCCGCCAAATAGTATCTGTGCCTGCTTCCACATAAGTTGCGGGGGCCAGTAAGGTGCGCCGACAATCCAGATGACATCTGCCAACTCAAACTCGCTCTTTAGCGCGTTAGCATTTACTGCCCTTTTGATATGACTCCAGTAATAGACGTTTTCCTTTAGCACAGTATTCTCTAACCATGTAGCCAACATTTCGCCGCAAATAACGACATGTTGGGTATTTGAATCCTTCTTTATTTCTGCGCGAATCCCGTCGAAAAACCGCTTTCCAATCTTAGAGAACCGCAGGTAATCCCAACTGTTGTCGTAGTTCAAAATATGGTGCATTGAGTAGATACCGGTGCGAATTTGGAAGACTCGATTTCCCGACAGCCACGGTTTCGATGTGCCGTTTTTCGCCGTATCATCTGAAAATTGCTGTGCTGCATCCGAGGCCGATGGCAACCAGAACTGCAGCAAGTCGTCATCCCATACCATCGGGGCATCGGCATCACGCTTGTAATGCCCAAAGTAACTTTCCAGTTGATGCCAAAGTGTTTGATTCGGATTTTCTTCCCGCATCTGCTCAGTGAGTATTTCTGCTTGCCCCGCAAATGCTGCCACCGTCATGCGAACCCGTCCAACAGGATTCTCGTACAGCTCATTTTTGCTCTCTAAAGCATTCAGTAAAGCTTTAGCAAAGTTACCCAAAGTCTTCCCGTGCCAGTCGACACTCCACGCCTTCAATAGGTCTTTCGATATACTAATTCGGCGAAACGAAAGACGAGTTCCCACGTCGTCAACCGCGTAAAGCCAACCTGTTTTCTCGTCATGTTCGGGAACGTGTAAATTAGATGGCTGTCGTGAAGGATCTGAGGATCCCTTAAGTTCTGATTTCTGCAGCACCGGTGTAGGACGCCTTATTGCCAACGGACTGAGTTTGCCTTCCCGCACCGCAATTATCTGCTCATCTACAGGATCGGGTGTTAGAAGTTTGACAGGCGTTGCTTGAGGTGCAGGCTTTAAATCGTCTTCCACGGGGGGAACGGGTTCATGTAGCGCGTCACGAAGCGCGTCAATCGGAGCGAAGATAACTTCTTTGGTGATGATTGGTGGATCCAACAGATTCCCAAGCAGAATCTCATAGCGTCCATCCCAACGGCTGTAACTTTCGTCGCCACGAATCTCAAGGTATACCTCGCGGTGATACGGATCTTCGGCAGTTGGTGTGTGTTTGCGGATATACTGCTTTGCCTCATCAGTGTTCGGATGGAGATAATTTGCAATTCTACAAGAAAAGCGGAGCCCGCCGGACTTCGTCAGTGTTAATAGTGGATTCGCAGCGGAGTTGACGAGTGCCTCAATACAGGAAAGAACAGCATCTGGTACAGCACAGAGCGCATTGTACTGAAAATCGATGTCGTGCCATTCTGCGCCGTTGCGTCCGGAGGGTCTGCCGGTATAAATCTGAATCCCCCACGACGCAAACCATCTCTTCGGGGACCAGTTTTGGGTGCCTTGGCGTCTTAGGAATCGGTCGCCGCCGAAATTCCCGGGAGCGTGGTCGAACTTGGGTGCGTGTCCTATCGGCATAAAGGAGATGTTTGCCTGTTCCAAATCATAAAGCCTTATAGCGTGGGCACGCGCACAATGAACTCTGAAATGATAAGGATAGTCCTTGTAGAGAGCAGGTATTACGATTGTTTTGCGTTGTCGAAGCGATTTTTCTCGCTGTTGATGACAGCGTTGAATGATATCTTTCAAAAAGCCCGTAGCCAGACCGTAAGAACGATGTAATTGATTGTTTTTTTGCATCTTCGGATCTCCCAAAATTTTTTATTCCCTAACTCTTCGCAAGCAGGACTCAAAAAATGTTTGTCAAAAAAACTAACACACTTTGGCATTGTATTACTATCTCTTTCCAAATTACCGCTAAATCAGAACAGCAATTGACATCCTCTCCAGACTTGAAGTGCCACCGTTTATTCAGACCACAATTTAGCAAATTTTATCCAAGTTTTTTCTCTCAAATTCGAGAGGTGTCAAATATCCTAACGCCGAATGCGGGCGTTTCTGATTATACACCTGTCTGAGAAAATGCTGAATGCGGGTTCTCGCTTCGTGGATGTGCAGTACACCCAGACCAACGAACAACGCCCTTAGCATTTTCTACATCTCCAATCTAAAGATTGGAGTTTTGAAAATGAAGAAGATGATAATAATTAACAAAAATTAAAATGTCCTAACAAAATATGAATTTAGATTACATATTACTAAAAATCTGATTTTTAATCCAAGTTTTTTTACCAAAAAAGTCAAGATGTTGAACTCAGGTGGCAATAAGGTACGTTTTTTGTGTCTGGGGAGAATATGTTGTGTTCTCAAGGATGGCGTTTGCATAGCGTATTTTACACTGATTTCATTTCTGTTTTTGCTGGTGTTGAAAACCCTTGCTTTTTTTTTCCTCCCTTGTTATCTTAAAATTATATTGACTATTTGGAAGTCAAATTGAGTTGACATCTGAAAAAATGTCCCTTATAATACTATTTTAGGAGGTAGAGAGTTGAAACAGAGTGTTTTTTTCTTGGCCCTTTTCTTTCTATTGATAACTATGACAATGGTTGGTGAGGCACAAGATTTGGTTTTACATCTCTCTTTTGATGAATTGGCTGGTGATGTCGCAAAAGATCTGTCCGACTTCGGTAACGACGCAACCTTTAAAGGCAATCCGAAGTTAATTGATGGCGTTTTCGGGAAAGCGTTGGAGTTTGATGGCAAGACCTCTGGGCAAATTCCAGACCACGCCAGCCTTGATATTGTTGATGGAATTACCATTGAGTTCTGGGCAATCGTTAAAGGCGGAGAAGCGATCCAAAGTGGTGTTGAAAAAGGAACTGCTTGGGTTGCTGGTCTATATAATCTCGCTGCGCTTTATAACGGTGGAACGATCCTTCAATTCTTTGATTTACCGGACCCGTGCAACGATGACAATATCGGTCCGAGTATCCAAGATGGCGAGTGGCATTTTCTCGCTGGGACATGGGATGGCGACGATATTCTGCTCTATATTGATGGTGAACTCGAGGCGGAGATGCCGTGTAAGGGTGAATTAAAACCGAACAACGACCCGCTTTTTATCGGTGCCCGAGGTGGGAGTGGACGGTTTCTTACCGGTGCACTTGATGAGATCAAGGTGTACAATTACGCCCTAACCAAAGATGAGTTGCTCCAAGATATGGCGGAACCTGTCCCCTTGGATGTTGATGGTCGTGACAAGTTGGCAACCGTCTGGGCACGCCTTAAAACCCGATAACCGCAATCGCACAGGAGGGTCAATGAAAACTGTTTGTCATCTTTTTTTACAATTTTCAAGTCGAGGTTCATTCTATGGAAGTTTGACATTTCTACTTTTGTTCATAACCGTAGTCGGCTGCGCGCTCCCCTTCAATCGTAACCTAACACCTGAAGAGCAGGTCGCGGTCGTTACAACTGATAAAGGCATATTTGTGTTTGAGTTCTATCCTGACGCTGCGCCCGTGGCAGTTGATAACTTCATTAAATTGATTAACATGAAATTCTACGATGGATTGACATTTCATAGGAAAGTCGACGCGCCCGGTCTGAATATCATTCAGGGCGGGTGTCCAGAAGGCGATGGAACAGGCGGTCCCGGTTGGAATATCGTCGACGAGTACACAAATCCGAACCAACGTCCACATGTCAGAGGGACTGTGGCGATGGCTCGGGCAAACGCGCCGAACTCAGCCGGGAGCCAATTCTACATTTGCTTCAAACCCCAACCCCACCTTGACGGACAGTACACGACCTTTGGTGGTGTTGTTCAAGGGATGGATGTCGTTGATCTCTTAGAGATAGACGATGTCATGACCAGAATTCGATTGGAGGCGAAGTCAAAATATGTTAAGGCAACAGCGGAATAAGCAAAACCAACCCTTCGCAACTGCAGCACTCTTGATTTTGGCGAGTTTCTTTGCTACGTTCGTGCTCAGTTGTGCCCAGGAAGATAGGCCGGCACCCGTACCGCGCGCACGTCGTGCAGGTACAGGCACAACACAGCCCACGGCGAAACCACAGATTGACCCAGCAACCGTGGTAGCCGTCATTGAAACGGCAAAAGGCACCATTGAATTTGAATTTCTCGCAACCGAAGCCCCGGAAACTTCCAAGAATTTCATCAAAAACGCGCAGGTCATGTATTACAAGGGTGAGAAGTTTAACCGCGCTGAAGAACTCCTCATCCAAGCAGGATCGAAACTTGCCGCTGGAGATACGCTCCCTATTGAGAACGGTTCGCAAGAAATGTCGCGAGGCGTTGTTGCTATGGCGAAAGAAGAGGGGGCAAGCGTTTCCTACGCATCCGAATTCTTTATCTGCCGAGGAGACGCAATTCTTGATAGTGATTACACCATTTTCGGGAACATTATCAGCGGCATGGATGTCGTTGACAGCATCGCTATGGGTGATGCAATCACGAATATTACTATCCGAGACAAAGAGTAAGAGGGTCGTCGGCAGTCAGCGGTCAGAAACCGTCGGTTAACAACAGGTTGTGGCAATACCCGTAGGGTTTACCCGACAAACAACTGACCGCTGACGGCTGATAGCCAATAGATGGAGGCATATATGGCATTAACTGTTATCCGAACGGCGCGTCCAAGTCCCGTTTGGCAGGAAAGTTACGTACGCGTAAAAAAAGGACAACGGCTCATTATTGATGCAGAAGGCGCGTGGTCCCCGGATTTGCAAAATAGGACTGGATGGTGTGGTGCCGATGGGGTCCCAAAGACCCCTGGATCCAGTGACTACCTGCTACCCGGCACGAATATCGGCGCACTTGTCGCTAAAATTGAGGACACCGTTTTTGCTGTCGGTTCGCGCTATGACAATCCGGCGCCTGCGGACGGTGTTATCTTTCTCGCTATGAATGAAAATCCACACAACAATAATCAAGCAGGCAGCTTACTCGCACAAATCATTATCTTTGATGAGGAATAACTGCGTCTTTTGTGCAAACATCTGTCCTCTGTATCGAAACAAATCAGGAGTAAGAATAATAAATGGAAGAGACTACGGCTCAGGAGGAAGCGCAGCACCTTCCACCTGTTGATTTTATTAGTTATCTGGCGAACCTTGTGGAAACCGGACGGCTCTACTTAAATGGTATTCCTAACCCCGAAACCGATGAAGTGGTCATCAACCTTCCACTCGTGAAACATATTATTGATACCATTGAGATGCTTGAGGAAAAGACCAAGGGGAATCTCACAGCACCGGAAACCAACTTCTTGGCGAACACGCTCTATGAGTTGAGAATGGGCTACGTGCGTGCGCTCAGTAGACATGAGGCAGCTGCACAAGCGAAAACAACGACTGAAGAAACTGCGGAAGAGATACCCGCGGATGAGGAGACAGATAAAGACACAGCGGTTGGGGAAAGTGAAGGTGCCGCTTAACAGAAAACGCACCGAGAACTCAGTCATAATCGCCTCACGCCCGTAAACATTGCCGATTTTCACGAATTATCTGTCATGAATCGGGTTAACCCTGTTAAAACTTTAAGGGGAATTGTTTATGGAATTCTATCACGGCACGACCTTAGGTAGCGCGAGAGGTATCATTGAAAACGGATTTCGTCCACGCGGCGGTGCCGTTTGGTTCACAAACCACTGGAACTATGCTAAGAACCGCGCCGAGCACAAGGCGCGACGGAAACATGATCGACCGGTTGTCTTGCAAACTGAACTCGAACCCGACGAACTCCGTATCCGCCTCGGTCCGGGCAAAATTCATGTACGAGGTGGCATTATAGCCATTAACGAATGCCTCTCTATTCAGCCCCTACAATCTAACTTTTTTGAACTGCTTGCCTATCCCGCTGCACTGGCACAATGGATTAACTCTCAACTTGGACTCTATTCCCACAACGGCGTGAGCCGTAACCATTGGGGCATCGTTCGGTTGGCACATTGGATGGATAATCGGATGAGGTCAGGTACCGGCAGGCGCATTGATTGGCAGGAGTTTTTTACGAAAGGGAAGCAGTGGTTACCCGCGTTCTTTGACAAGATGCCGTTCAACCCTGAAGTCCTACCGATTCAGCATCTTCAGAATGACACTATTGCGGTTCGCGTTTTGTATCCCGATACACCGGAAGAGTCGCTACAACCAACAAAGGTTGATGCAGATTATATCAAAGCGATTGTTGACATTTCCGATCAAAGTCCAAAACGACGGATACGCGGACTTCAGTTTCTCGAAAAAATCGGAACGGAGGAACTCTTTGATTGGTGCGTTTTGCATCTTGAAGACGAATCGGTGGATGTAGTGTGCAATGCTTTGCGAATTATGCAGCGCTGCGATGATGGATACGTTGCCCCGCTTTTGCCGTATGCCCGATTGAAGAATAAACGCATCCGCGCCGGTGCCCTCGCGGCACTCGCGAAACACGACGCGGACGATCCCGAACGCTGGTTTGAACGCGGCCTCAAAGACCCAGCAGCCTGCGTCCGCATGGAAGTCGCAAGGCTCCTACCGCTGCTTGATAGAATTGCGTACCAAGCACTCTTTGACATTGCTCGGCACGATCCAAATCCCGCTGTCAAACGCAGTGCTAAGAGGCGATATTAGCCTCAGAAGTATTACGCGGATTCAGACGGCGCGCTTGGGAAAATGCCAATCACATTGCTACTAAAAAAAGAGGAGAATGAATTACCAACGCAAAATCATAATCGCTTTTGTTATGCTCTGGGGGTTGCTTCTGACCGGAACGCTCGGGTACTTAATCATCGAAAGAAACAACCCGGAACATGGATGGCGGCTTCTTGATGCAATCTATATGACTGTCATCACCTTAACAACCGCCGGTCACGATGATTTGAAAATGAGCGATAACGGACGTATTTTCACAATACTGCTCCTCATTGGTGGAATTGGTGTGTTCACCTATTGTGTCACTATCGCTACTGCTTTTTTAATCGAGGGACAATTACAAAATTTTTTCCGACAACAAAAAATGGTCCGAACTGTCGATAAATTATCAGATCACTATATTGTTTGTGGACTCGGTGACACCGGCGTACATGTCCTTGATGAAATGATAAGGTCAGAAGTAGCGTTTGTCGGTATTGAGTTCGATGAAGAACGGCTTATTCAACTTTCTGACACACGAGACTTTCCATATCTCCATGGGGATGCAACTGATGACGAATTGCTCATACGCGCAGGGATTGAGCGTGCCCATGGACTTGTCACATGTCTCAGCCGCGACCAAGACAATCTCTTCGTCGTGATTTCTGCAAGAAAATTGAATCCTCGTTTAAAGATAGCTTCCAAAGCCGTTGAAGATAACTCTCCGGGAAAACTCATCACCGCCGGTGCTGATGAAGTCGTCTTGCCCGACCACATTGGCGGACTCCGTCTCGCAACCGGTATACTCCAACCGCAGCTTGTAGGGTTTTTGGAAAATATGACCCAAAATCGAGACGGTGCGCACTTTACGGAGTCCATTATTCAAGAAAACTCCCAACTTGAAGGCATCTCTCTCAAAGCCGCTAACATTCAAGAACAGACCGGGTTGGTTGTTATTGCAATCCAGGATAGGGATGGAGCATTCCGCTATAATCCACCCGGAGATACGAAAATTGTCGCTGGCGATGCTTTGTTAGTAATAGCCAACCAGAGGCAGCTACAGATGTTACACAAACTTACCGGGGATCCAAATTAGCGGAAAGGCGTTGACACCTCGTTTTTCGGCGTGATATAATACCATCAGAATTTATTATTTGAAGGAAATACATGTATGCTCGCAACAGTCCTGAGCAGTGCAATGCTGGGAATTGACGCTTATATTGTGAAAGTTGAAGTCGATGTCGCTGGTGGACTCCCGTCTTTCAGCACCGTTGGCTTACCTGACAGTGCTATCAAGGAGAGCAGAGACCGAGTTACTGCAGCTATTAAGAACTCTGGCTTCTACTTTCCACAAACCCGAATCACAGCAAACCTTGCACCGGCGGACATCCGAAAAGCGGGCTCGGCGTTTGATCTTCCTATCGCAATCGGTGTTATGGCTGCTACCAATCAGGTAGTTCCAACACGGCTTGAAAATGCGATAGTTTTGGGCGAACTTGCTCTTGATGGGAGTGTTCGCGGCATACAAGGCGCGCTTCCCATCGCTATCGCTGGAAAAGAAAACGGGGTTCAGGACCTCATTCTACCAGCTGAGAACGCCAGAGAAGCGGCTATTGTAGAAGATGTGAACGTCTATCCAGTTGCGAGTTTAGCAGAAGCTGCTGCCTTCCTTAATTCCGAAAAGGAAATATCTCCAGAACCGCATACACGCGACCCTGACACAGAGAGCACACCGCCAGAATCTCTTCTTGATTTACTCGATGTAAAAGGGCAAGAACACGTTAAACGTGCCGTTGAAGTCGCCGCCGCAGGTGGACATAACCTCATTATGATTGGACCCCCCGGTTCTGGTAAAACGATGATTGCAAAACGGATTCCGTCGATTCTACCCAGACTTTCAAACGAGGAATCCTTAGAAACAACCAAGATTCAAAGCATTGTCGGTATCCTTCCAAGCGACACACCTTTGGTTGTAACACGTCCGTATCGCTCCCCACATCATACCATTTCAGATGCAGGCTTAATCGGCGGCGGAAATATCCCACGTCCCGGTGAAGTGAGCCTCGCACACAACGGTGTCCTTTTTTTGGACGAACTCCCTGAATTCAGACGGAACGTCCTTGAGGTTATGCGGCAGCCCCTTGAGGATCGACAGGTGACAATCTCCCGGGCAGCGGCATCCCTCACGTATCCCGCCAATTTCATGCTTGTTGCGGCGATGAATCCTTGTCCATGTGGATTTTTCAGCGACCCGACCCGAGACTGTAAATGCTCACAGACCCAGATTCAGAACTATGTCTCCCGTATTTCCGGTCCACTGTTGGATAGAATCGACATTCAGGTTGAGGTGCCAGCCGTGAAATACGCGGAACTCGCTGATGAGACGACTGGGGAACCTTCAGCAATTGTTCAGAGAAGGGTTGAGGCAGCACGCCACGCCCAACAACTGCGTTTCGCTGGCACGACGATACATGCCAACGCGACTATGCAACCGAGACAGATTCGAGAGTATTGCAAGGTCGATTCCCAAGCACAGGAGCTGCTCCGGGTGGCGATTAACCAGTTAGGGTTGAGTGCGCGTGCCTATGATCGGATTTTGAAAGTCGCACGCACCATCGCCGACTTAGATCACAACCCGAATATAGAGGCGGTGCATGTCTCTGAAGCGATACAATATCGGAGCCTTGACCGGAGTTTCTGGAAAAAATAAGTCTATGGAGAAGTAGAAGAATGCAGCCTAATTTTATTATCTTTTTAACCGATGACCAAGGATACGGCGACCTATCCTGTATGGGAGCAACGGATTTCAAAACGCCGCACCTTGATAGAATGGCGGCAGAGGGAGTTCGGTTCACAGATTGGTACTCAAATTCACCTGTCTGTTCGCCTTCGCGTGCCTCACTATTAACAGGACGCTACCCGTGCCACGCAGGGGTCCGCTCCATTTTAGCGGGACATCGCACTGCAACAGGACTGCCGCCTTCTGTCCCAACACTTGCAACGGCACTCAAAGCGCACGGCTACTACACTGCTATGTCTGGTAAATGGCATTTGGGACTTGCGGACGGATCGCGGCCGGAGCACCACGGGTTCGACGACTGGTTCGGATTCATGGCAGGCTGCATTGACTTTTTTTCGCACATCTTCTACTGGGGTATGGCACGACCTGACATGGACCAGACACATGACCTCTGGGAAAACGGTGAGGAAATTTACCGAAACGGCGAATACTTCACTGAACTTATTACAGAGTACGCGATTCAATACATTCGCAAATCCGTCGAACTCGGGAAGCCTTTTTTCCTTTATGTACCTTACAACGCGCCACACTATCCGATGCACGCGCCACAGAAATACGTTGATCGCTTCCCGGATCTGCCGTGGGACAGGCAAATTATGGCGGCAATGCTGAGTGCCGTTGATGATAGCGTCGGTGAAATCTTCGCGGAGTTAGAAAGACTTGGACTCGCGGAAAACACCTTCTCCTATTTCCAGAGCGACAACGGTCCCTCGCGGGAAACGCGAAACTGGTTGGACGGTACACAAGATCCCTATTACGGCGGCACTGCTGGTAAATTGAAAGGACATAAATTCAGCCTTTACGAAGGCGGTATCCGTTCACCGGGAATTATGAGCTGGCCCCAGCAAATTCCTGCTGGACAAGTCATTGGTGAAATTGGAGCGGCAATGGATGTCTTCCCAACCTTTCTCGCCGCAACCGGTGGTGACCCATCGGAGTACGAACTTGATGGGCGGGATGTCCTGCCTATGGTTGTAGACGGTGAACCCACCCCGCATCGTGAAATCTATTGGGAGATGGGCAAGCAGACTGCTGTGCGCCGCGATAATTGGAAATTAGTACTCAACGGGCAATTGGTTGAGGGGACTCCACCCGAAGACGATGTACACCTCGCCAATCTGGAAGCCGACATGGGAGAAACGAGAAATCTGAAAGACGCACACCCCGAACTCACTGCTGAACTGACAGAAGCGGCACAGGGATGGCGCGACGGGATTGAAACGCATTGGGAAACGCAATGGGTCAATCCGAATGGGACGACCGGCTACGTCAAGGAGCGATAAAGTGCTAACTGACAACCAAGATGCCTATGGGCAACTGCTTTCGGATTATCACAAGGGTCGAGAAACCGGCGAGATTGTAGAAAGGGAAGATGGATTCATTGATACAAGTCGGTTGGGACCTCTCAACTATTTCGCTGAATACGAGGATTGGGCTGAACACCAGAAACTCGCAATAAAACACGCTGCCGGACGTGTTTTGGATATCGGTTGTGGTGCAGGACGGCACTGCCTTTATCTGCAAAAGCAGGGACATGCTGTTCTGGGAACCGACAATTCGCCATTAGCTATCAAGACGTGTCAACAGCGTGGACTCAAAAACGCACGCGTCGTGCCTATCACGCAGTTGAGTTCCAAAATCGGCACTTTCGACACGATCCTCATGATGGGACACAATTTCGGACTCGTTGGGAACTATAAAAGAGCGAAGTGGCTATTGGGACGCTTCGCTGCAATGACAACGGATACCGCAAAAATTATAGCCGAAACAATGGACCCCTATCAAACGGAAGATCCCTGTCACCTGGCTTATCATCAATTTAACCGGGCCCGGGGGCGAATGAGTGGACAATTGCGATTCCGAATCCGCTACCGACAGTATGCTACACCCTGGTTTGATTACCTGTTTGTTTCAAAGTCTGAGATGGAGGACATCCTTGAGGGGACAGCGTGGCGGGCTGAACGCTATATCGACTCGAAGACTATGCCGACTTATGTTGCAATTCTAACGAAACCGCCGCGTTCCTAAAAATTAATTAAATGTCCTCTTTTCCGGGTGTGATTTCCAACCTTGCCTGAAAACGAGATATGCTATGACGCTTTTTAAATTTGCCTTTATTACGGACACGCATCTCTACCTAAACGCAACGCAGAACTTCTCAGGTGGACTACAACAACAAAAAAGTAGTCTCCTGCTTTATGAAAAATTGGTTCAACAACTGAATGCCTTTGCACCTGATTTTGTGATTCATGGTGGAGATATTGTATGCGGCGGCAACAGTTTTGGTATGTCTGCTGAAGAATACGAGGCTACACTTGATAAGGCGCAACACCTCGGTCAACAGATAAATGCACCTTGCTATTATATTCCGGGGAACCACGATCTACATCCTGAAACAGGTGTCAAAGATTCTTATTTGGCACGATTCGGTATAAACGGCATGGGATCCACCTGTTTTATCCATGAAGATATTCGATTTATTCTCCTTGATTCCCAGGAAGTGCCGGAAGATTTGACACACGGATATATTAGCACGAACCAGTTGGCGTGGGCGGAACGTGAATTAAAACGGGCAAGGGATTACGAGCAAGAAGTCTTCATTTTTTCCCATCAACTCCCTTTTCCGAGTGTTGAATTTCAAGGAGTCGGTTCGAGAATCGCCAATTCTGCGGAGATTCTTGAGGTGATGACCCCGTTTGACGAACAAATTTTGGCGTTTTTCTGCGGGCATCTGCATCTCAACCGAGTTTTCCGAGAACAGGGCATGCTTTGTATTGTTTCGTCCGGTATTATCTGTTATCCGATGATGTGGCGGCAGGTGCTGGTCTACCCGGATCGAATTGATATTCGGTGTGAGACGATTGACCTGCCAGATGTACTTGCCGCGTCAGAGGCGGTCGCCCCGGATAATAACCCCTATCTATTGGGCAGAGATCGGGATTTAAACTTCAGTATCCGACGGCGAGATTTCCTTTAGAAGGTTTGAAAGACCTTAGCTGCTGGGAGCAGCATCGCAACATCGGCGCGATGCGGGTTCTTGAAAAAGTTGTGAATGCCAAGTTTCACCTAACAGCTCCCGTCAGGGGCAGGTTAAAAGAATGATTGAAGTTCAAAATGTTACAAAGAATTACGGTCCCTTCCAAGCACTCAAGGACATCTCCTTTCAGGTAGACAAAGGACAGATCGTCGGTTTTCTCGGTCCCAACGGTGCGGGCAAAACCACCACAATGCGGATTCTCACCTGCTTTATGCCGGCAAGTAGCGGAAACGTTACCGTTGCAGGATACGATGTTTTTAAAGCATCAAGAGAGGTCCGCAAACGCGTCGGTTATCTTCCGGAAAACGTACCGCTCTATCTGGAAATGACTGTGACGAAGTACTTGAGGTACATGGCGAAGATCCGCGGCGTTTCCCGTAGTCATATCAAAGGTCAGTTGGATAAAGCTGTTGAAGCGTGTGGACTTACGGAGCGTCGGCATCAGATCATCGGGCAATTGTCTCGCGGTTTTCGGCAACGCGTCGGTTTAGCACAGGCACTTATTCATGAGCCAGATGTTTTGATTCTCGACGAACCCACTTCTGGGTTAGATCCACGCCAAATCGTCGAAATCCGCGAGCTAATCAAGGCACTTGGCAAAGAACGAACAATCCTCTTTAGCACCCACATCTTGCCTGAAGCGAGTCTCACGTGCGAACGCTTAATTATTATCAGCAGGGGAAAAATCACTGGGGATGTCCGATTGGAAAATGGGCGTGCCGTATCCAAACAGAACGACGCTCGCTCTAATGATACAGAGGACTCACAAGTTCCAGCCCTAACGCTTTCTGTTGAAGTCGCAGGGGCTCCAGTTGATGAGGTCTCCGCCGCACTCGGGGACATTCCAGACGTGATTCAGGTTGATCAGAACGTTTCGCAGGCTGATGACACCCTGACTTTTCACCTTCACTATACACCCGCAACCGACATTCGGGCAGAAGTCGCGGAAACCGTTGTCAGGCGCGGATGGAAACTTCTCGAAATGCAGACGACTGAGATGTCATTAGAAGAGTTGTTCCTATCTCTAACGGTATAAAGCCCGTCGTCACTGTACTATAGTTTCAACTGCTCACGAACAGCTTGACGCACTTCATCACAGATACCCATCGCGTGTGCGGTTTCCGCTGCAGTCGCGAATTTTCCCGGGTAGCGAGGATCCACCGCATGTTCGGACAGTTTTGAAAAGTCAGTCTGCCACCTTTGCCAAGTGGGCATGGTTGGGACAATTAACATCAATAATTCTTTTAAATCGTGTGTCCTCGGAAATGGGATATTCGCCTCTTGCAACCACGCCTTTAGATACTTCTCAACACATTGTTGTGCCAAGAAGCATATAACATCATCTACGGGATTCTGGCTCTGCTGAGATTGTTGTGCCACAGTATAGTCGCCTTCAGCCTTTTCTACCCACTCTAACGTCAGCGGATTCACAGCGCACGGCTCCTTTTTCAGAGGTTTGAGAAAAAAATTGGGCGATTCATAAAGCACTTCGCCTTTTTCCGTAATTTCGTGCAGGAACCAATCGTTATACGAGAGGCGATACGCCAGTTCTTCGGGCGAATGCACGAGAACATGCAAGCGAAAAGGGCGCGGAATACGGTCCTTGATTTCTGTCTCCTGACGACGCGTCTCCGATTTCGGTATCTCCATCACTACCAATAAATCGACATCCGAGTATTCCCTGGGGGTCCCGTAGGCATAAGAGCCAAAGAGCGTAACCTGTAACGGTGAAAACTCGCGCACAATGTCATCACATGTCGCTTGAATCTCTTGTCGGGTAACCATACGCACACCCTATTCTTTCTCAGTAACCCCTAACAGGACGGGTAAGAAACGTAGAACTATAGCACTAATTATGCCATACTCCGGGCACAGGTGCAAGAAAAATCGTAGAGGTCTTTCATAACACAACTGTGGACACCGTCTATTTCTCTCAACCAGTTTTTTCAAAAAATCTTGATTTCTAAATGCATCTGTCGTATAATCAATATTGCAAAACTATTTGAACAGGGAGGCATAACTATCTAAAAAGAATACTTATGAAACTTGTTACCTTTGAAACCAACCTGACAGATACCACCGCGAAAATTGGGGCATGGATTGCCGATGATCGGATCGTCGATCTCACCGCAATCGCTCCAGATATGACGCAACTTTTTGAGCAGAATAGCCTCCCGGATGCACGTGAACGCGTTGCGCAGGTTGAAGGCGGCGCGAACGCCTCTGAGGCGATTCATGCTGTTGCTGATGTGCAGCTCCTCGCACCGTTCCCGCGTCCGGCAAGCCTCCGAGACTTCGGTGTATTCAAAACCCACATGGATGCCGCTGCGCGTATCACTGGTAAAGAGATTTCCCCAGAATGGTTCAAACTACCCAACTATTACCGGGGTAGCACAAGTCCAGCCTCTATCGCCGGACACGAAGCGGTCGTTACCTGGCCCAACTACACCCAAAAGCTCGATTTTGAACTGGAGTGGGGTGTCTATATCGGCAAAATTGGCAAAAATATCCCGGTAGAAGAAGCAAGCGAATATATTGCCGGTTATACCATTTACAACGACATCAGCGCGCGCGACATTCAATTTCGCCACATGACAATGGCACTCGGTCCCGCCAAAGGAAAGGATTTTGATAATAGCAACATTATGGGACCCTGCCTCGTTACACCCGATGAAATTGGAGACCCTTATAACCTCCGAATGATTGCAAGAATTAACGGTGAAGTCTGGGCGGACGGGAATACCTCGGATATGTATTACTCGTTTGAAGAGATGATTTCGTTTGTCTCGCAAGCAGAGACACTCTATCCGGGCGAGTTTTTAGGCTCTGGCACCGTTGGAAAAGGATGCGGATGGGAACTCGATCGCTGGATTCAACCCGGTGATGTTATTGAACTTGAAATTGAAAACATCGGTATGCTCAGAAACCGAATCGGTGAACCCGAAGTGAATCCTGCGGCGTGGACAGAAAAGGGGCTTTAAAAAACAAAAAATGCGACTCAAAGACAAAGTAGCCATCATTACCGGTGGTGCATCCGGTATCGGAAAAGCCACCGCAATTTTATTTGCTGAACACGGCGCGAAGGTGGTTGTCGCCGACATTGATGAAAACGGTGCTAATCAGACCGTTACAGACATACACGACGCAGGCAATGAAGCGATCTACGTCCAGACCGATGTCACAATTTCAGATAACACCGAACGGATGGTAACGGAGACCGTTAACACATACGGCAAGCTGGATATTCTGCTCAGTAGTGCCGGAATTGCGATGCGACTCCCCGTTGCTGATTTACCAGAGGAAGACTGGCACCGTTGCTTGGATGTCAACCTCACAGGCGTTTATCTCTGTGCGAAGGCTGCGATTCCGGCAATGCGGAAAAACGGCGGTGGCTCTATTATTAATCTTTCCTCTATCTACGGACTTGTTGGGGCAGATGTCCGGGCAGCCTACGTCGCCTCCAAAGGAGGTGTGACGAACCTCACACGCGGGATGGCACTCGATTATGCAGAGGAGAACATCCGCATTAACTGCATCTGTCCGGGTTTCGTTGAGACCCCGTTAGTCGCAGGGGTTGTCAAAACGCCGGAGGAATACCGTAAACTTGCGGATAGACATCCGATGCGCCGACTCGCGCAGCCTGAAGAAATCGCCTACGGCGCGCTATACCTCGCCTCCGATGAGTCTGCGTTTGTTACAGGCATCGCTCTACCGATTGACGGCGGCTACACCGCAGGATAATACTTGTCAATCCTGATTCAGACAATGAAAAAAATTTCCTTATCTATCTTCCTCATTCTTCTACTCAATAGTGCCTATCTGTTCAGTTTCGGCGAACCGACGCTCTTTTACATCTTCAACGTTCTGCTCCACGTTGGACTCGGTATTGTGCTGATCCTCCCGTTTAGTATTTATGTCTATAGGCAGTTTAGGCATATTTCAATGCTCGGACGGGCAGGGGTTATAGGAATAGCCGTTGGTATTATCACTGGCGGTTATCTAATGATTGTTGGGGCAACAACCCCCTATCGTTGGCTCCTTATTACACATATCACCAGTGTCAGTGTAGGTAGTATTCTTTTTTCTATTCACCTGTTGAGAGACGATCCCGTTACCACATCCTTGAGAAAAGTCGGTATCGCCGTCCTGATATGTGTCGTCCTTTTCCCGATTGGCGCGAGACTCACGCAGCACTATCTGCCGAACGAAACTTATCTCGTCGAAAACCCAGCACTACCCCCGACGAGTATGTACGAGGAAGGCGGCGGCACAACCGGACACTTCTTCCCTGCATCCGTTGAAACAGAAACAGGTGGGCTGATTCCGACTGATTTCTTTCTCACATCGGAGACTTGTGCAACGAAGGGGTGTCATCCCGACATCTATCGGCAGTGGAATGAATCTGCCCATCATTTCTCTTCTTTTAATAATCAGTGGTACCGGAAGTCAATTATCTATATGCAGGAGGTTAACGGCATTCAACCCTCTAAATGGTGCGGGGGCTGCCATGACCCAGCGATCTTACTCAACGGTGTGATGGACAGACCGATTCGCGAGAATCTCCATACACCTGCCGCACAAGCCGGACTCGCCTGCACAGCGTGCCACTCTATTGAAAAGGTCAAAGATACGATGGGCAACAGCGGGTATGTCATTAAATATCCGCCGCTCCACGACATTGCTGCCAGCGATAACCCGATTGTCCGTAATCTACACAACTATCTCATACGACTTGACCCAGAACCCCATAAAAAGAGTTTCCTCAAGCCGTTCCATCGGCAAAATACCGCCGAGTTCTGTTCAACTTGCCATAAAGTCCATCTTGATGAACCGGTTAACAACTTTCGATGGTTTCGTGGTTTCAATGACTATGACCAGTGGCAGAAAAGCGGTGTGTCTCACCAAGGGGCGTTGTCCTTCTATTACCCCGAAACAGCCAAGAAATGTGTTGATTGCCACATGCCCCTCGTTGACTCCAAGGATGCAGGAAATATCAACGGCAAGGTTCACAACCACCGATTCCCCGCTGCGAACACGGCACTACCTTTCGTAAATCAGCATCCCGATCAGCTCAAGGCAGTGACGGAGTTTTTGCAGAATGAAGCCGTCACATTAGATCTCTTTGCGAACGGTGCGCCGATCCCAACCGACGGGATTGAGGTTACACGCGGTGAAAGCCCGCGCGTTGATGTCGTGGTTCGTACACGCGGTGTCGGACACCGGTTTCCCGCCGGAACGATTGATGCTTTCGACATCTGGTTGGAAGTGAAAGCCACTGATGAGAATGGAAAGATCATCTTCTGGAACGGTAGAATCGCCGCACCCGATGGAAATGGACCCGTTGATCCGAGCGCGCATTTTTACCGAGCGTATATGCTTGATGAACACGGGAATCTCATTAATAAACGGAACGCTTGGGCAACCCGGACTGTCCTCTATTCAAACACAATTCCACCGGGTGCTGCGGATACAGCCCGGTATCGACTCGAAATTCCATCGGATGCTGGGAAAATCTTGACGCTTGAAGCGAAACTTAACTACCGCAAGTTCAACTGGTGGCACACACAGTGGGCTTATGCGGGTGTTCGTGACCCGGAAGACACCGATTTTCAGGTGGGTAAAGGCTACGACGATGGCAAATGGGTCTGGACGGGTGATACCTCAGATGTCGCCGGGAAAATCAAGGCAATCCCGAACCTACCGATTGTTACAATGGCATCTGCCGAAGCAACCTTAAAAGTAGCAGACACATCGGCTGAAGTCGCAGGTGTTACCTCTTCACCTACGACACTTGGAAACATACGCGAACGCTGGAACGATTACGGCATTGGGTTGTTCCTACAGGGCGATCTAAAAGCGGCACAGATTGCGTTTTCAAAGGTGACGGAGATAGAACCGACATATCTTGATGGGTGGGTGAACATCGCCCGCTGTCGAATTGAAGAAGGCGATATGCCAGGTGCAGAAGCGATGCTTGAAAGAGCGTTTGAAATCCAGCGGACCCTGCCACCTGAAAACCCGCACCGCGCCAAAGTTCACTACTTCTACGCCCTTATTCGAGAGGCGGATGGGGATTACGACACAGCCATCGAACATCTCCAACATGCCGCTGCACAATTTCCACGCGACACCCGTGTCCGAAATAGGCTCGGACGTATGTACTTCTTGAAGCGTAACTACGAAACCGCGTTGGCTGAATTCCAAAAAACGCTCACGGTGGACCCAGAAGATCTCGACGCGCATTACAACATGATGCGCTGCTACCGCGCCCTTAAGAATCCTTCACTTGCTGCGAAATCGCAGAAACTCTATCTACGCTTTAAGGCAGATGAATCCGTCGATGCAATCACAGGCATCCCCCGGCGTGCAGACCCCAACGTTAATCTCGAACGCCAACGGATTCACGAACATACGAATAGTTATGAATCTCTACCCAACCCCTGATCTCCTTCCAAATGCATTTGACAACGCTCCTACAATATGCTATACTGATTTTCAGCAATTCAGAACCCTATTTTGTATGCTGATGTCCAAAACATAATACGCGTCGCGTAAGGACTAATCGTTCGATGACAAAAATAAAAACAGACCTTTATCTTGGAGATTGCTTAGAGGTACTCACCCATTTTGATACCGACTCATTCGACCTGATTATGACCTCTCCACCCTATGCAGACCGCCGATCTAAAACTTATGGCGGAATCCGGCCCGATGAATATGTAGATTGGTTTATACCCCGAGCCGAGGAATTCTTAAGGGTCCTTAAGCCATCTGGCACATTCATCCTGAATATCAAAGAGCAAGCCCTTAATGGGGAACGGCATACTTATGTTATTGAATTAATACTTGAAATGAGAAAGCAAGGTTGGTTGTGGACAGAAGAATTCGTCTGGCACAAGAAAAATTCCTATCCGGGCAAGTGGCCAAACCGATTCAGAGATGCTTGGGAAAGATGTTTGCAGTTTAATAAAACTAAGAAATTTAACATGTATCAAGAGGCAGTTATGGTCCCAATGGGAGATTGGGCGGAGAAGAGGTTAAAGAAACTCAGCAAAACAGATCAGAGCCGGGATACATCAAGAGTGGGGAGTGGGTTTGGTAAGAATGTTTCAAATTGGTTAGACCGAAAAATGGCGTATCCGACGAATGTTTTACACTTAGCAACGGAGACCGGAAATCGGAAACACAGTGCCGTTTTTCCGAAATCGTTGCCTGAATGGTTTATCAAATTGTTTACGAAAGAAAATGATTGGGTGCTTGATCCCTTTGCGGGTGCCGGGACAACGTGTCAAGTCGCACAAAGTTTGTTAAGAAATTCTGCAGGTATTGAAATTCTACCGCAGTATTATCAATTAGCACAGGAGAATATCAGTTCGACACAGTGCTTATTATTTGAAGAAACTCAGCATGAAACCCATTACACAACAAGAGATCGCTGATTATGTTCAGGCGAACATTCAGAATTTTCATCAGAGAAGGTTAGATAGCCTCCAAAAATTGAAACTGATGAATGTGGTCAAACGGAAAAATCCGTATCTATTCAAAGCGAAAAATATTAACACGGCAGCAGAATTTGTGACGACCCTTTTAGACGCTCATCTATCTTCACAAGAAGAAGGGATCTTTGGCGGATTTCTGGAGGGGCTTGCGATTTTTATTTGTTCAAAGGTATATAACGGTCAAAAATCTTCGGCAGAAGGCATTGATTTAGAGTTTGAAAGAGATAACATAAGGTATATTGTATCAATCAAATCCGGACCCAATTGGGGAAATAGTAGCCAAGTTGCAAAACTGAGGGACAACTTCAGGAAGGCTAAGCGAATCCTCAGCACAAACACATCGTTGAAAAATGTTGTTGCTGTCAATGGTTGCTGTTATGGAAAAAATCGAACCCCAGATAAGGGAGACTACTTGAAGTTGTGCGGACAAAAATTTTGGGCGTTTATTTCGGGTGATGATAGCCTCTATACTGACATAATTGAACCTTTAGGACATCAGGCAAAAAAGAAGAATGAGCAGTTTGTGCAAGAATATGCTAAAGTTGTCAATAGGTTTACCGCTGAATTCATCGGAACTTTTTGTGACACTGATGGTAACATGCTTTGGGAAGAGATCGTCAAATTTAATTCAGCAGGGCAATAAGGGCTATAATCGCGGCACCAACAGCCGTACACACAGTGACGACAGTCAAAATTTTACCACTGCCTTCTTGTGTCCCTTCCAACTTTCCCTTAATCCACCCAACATCGCGCTCTAAGGTACTCACGCGGGTATTCAGAGATTCTACCTTATTTTCAATTCTGAGTAAGGATTCAAGAACCCTTTCCCGAAAATCTTGATCAGCCATTTCAATACCTCTCCTATGATCTCTGTATTCACTTTTGCAGGACTTATGCAGAAGGCTCTTTTGTAGCATAACCTGTTAGGTTGTGCTATCCAAACGTCTGTGTTTTTCTAAGTGTCTCCATCTAACAGAATGTCTTGCGGTCAAACCTGCGTAAGCCTTATATAAAATAGCATGCTCAAGCCTTCAAATCAACAAAAAAGTTTGTGGACAGCCCTCTCATTAGTCAGATAAATTTTGATAATCGCCCAAGTCTTGGTTTAGCTGTCCACGCAAATTGGGAAATTAAATCAAACCCTCACTCTCTCGTTCGGACTTTGAGCACCGGTTCACATCTTTTGAAAACTCCTTTAAACGTTCAACTTCCTCTTTAAGCATCCACTTGCTTTTGAGGAAAATATTATTGTCCGCAGGATCGAATTCGTACTCCCATTCCTCACGTTTCTCGTAAAGGTTTGTGCCTTTAAGGACATTGAGAGGAAAAACATAGAGTCCACTTGGACATGCTTTTTTAGCCCTGTCGTAACTCCACAGAAAGTCATCAAACGACTGAAACGGCAATCCGAAAATAAGATGCAGGTCGAATGGGACATTGAATTCGTGCAAAATCTCGAATGCCCTATAGATTTTATCATATTTATTGCCGCGTTCAATCGCTTCAGACTCTTCTTCTCGAAAAGTTTGGACCCCAAATTCAAGCCAGATATTGTGATTTTGACAAAATTTCAAGAATTCCACGCCATTTCGCCGACAGAGAAGCTCCAAGCGGCACTGAAAATAAAATCGATTCTGCATTCCCAACGTCTCTATCTTCTTGCAGATTTCTAAGTAATGCTTAGGCTTGAGGTTGAATATCGGGTCAAGGACGTTGATTTCTCGGACATTTTTCTCCTTGAAATACTCAAGTTCTCGAAAGAGCCTTTCATGATTGATTTCGGCCACTTTATGACCTTCCAAACGGAATTGGCAGAAAGAACATCGGTATGGACACCGGCGCAACGTTTCCCAGCGAACAAATTCTTGATTTTGCTCTACGGGGAGGGTCCCACTCAAATATGGGGACAGTAGTTTATCTAATTGGGTGGTAAAAATGCGATTACACTTACCTTGTTTGAGCAATTCTGGTGTGTAAATCGCATACTGGTCTAACAGACCGAGGTCCGGCGTATCACCGCGTCCGAGCGTATTAATCAATTCTGTGAAGGGTAGCTCGCCCTCTCCTCTCACGAAATAATCAACGCCCGGATATTCAGTTGCCAAGTGATGATTGCCATAGGTGACTTGGGGGCCTCCCAAAATAATTATCGTTTCGGGATAATGAGTCTTAGTCCAAGCCACTACATCTGGTACGTATTTCTCATTCCAGATATACGCGCCAAGTGCAAGAAATTTTGGACGATGTTCACCTATGATCTTTTGCACGTCACGGACATCAAAGTCTGGAGAATTCAAATTGAAGTCTTTGAATTCTGCATCCACATGTCCTTTCTGATTTTTCCTGAAGTATGCTTCTATTGAAGCTGAAGAAAGCGGGGTCCTCAGGTCTTTAGGCCGGGTCCAATCCAAAGAAATAAACAACAGATTAGAGTGATTTCCCAAATAAGTTTCAACGGGCCTGCCGATAGAACGCGATTTCATCTAAATCTCCTCTTATGTGAGTTCACAAGGATAATGTCAATTATCCCTGCTAAAGTCGTGAACAGATTCGTCATCGCACGATTCCAAATGGAATCAAGAGTGAGGCATTACAATCCCCAAAGTGCTGGATTAACTACTATAACAAAATGTGGAGGTAAAGGTTGATAGTGAAAGAGATACCACAATCAACCCTACCTATTAATCATTAGAGTGGTCAAGAGCGTGAATATTAATCCACAAAGTATGATATCCTAACTGATAAAACGAAATGATTGACAGAAAGGTTTACATCATAAAAACACATAGCATTGATCAACCGTTATCAGCAATTATTTCCCTTTTCCTTTAGATGGAGCATTGTTTCTTCCGCCACCAGAAGGTTTTCCAGTTTTGCTTGGCCAGCCACCAGAGCCCTTACCTTTACCGACTCCTTGGTTGCTGCCTTTACCAGCTCCGCTCTTACCGCCTCCGCGGCTGCTACTTGATTTCGCCATCTTTCTCACCTCCTTTCTTATCAAAATTCATTACTTCACACAAACATTTGTTTGCAGTAATGTTCTATCCGTTGCATATATAGAGTCCACTCACATAAAAAGGATAGTAAAAAAAATTTAATGTTATATTTTTCCACCTTTTCATGGGAAAATTACCTTTTCCACTCATAACGATCATCTTTCTCCCGCGTCCGGTGTAACTCTTTTCGGCGCGTCCGCATCGCGCCAGCCCGATCAATCTCTACATCGAGCGTCATTAAATGTGCTTGACGTAGCCACCAGAACGCCTCAAATAACGGTCGGCGTGGTGATGCGCCTTCGTCTAAATTCGGTTTACGCCTATCTAAGTGTCGAATCTGTTTGTGTGCCCGTTTGGCGAGTTCTTTAACCGTTTCGTCCGGATCGTTGTTCAGTAACCAAAACAGCGTCCGATGCGCTCTGCCGCCGGGATTAACCCGCAGTGCTGCCAACGCTTGAACGTAACACAGTCGCCATGCCGGGCGCGGTTCTATGAAATCCGCATTGGCATAACCTGAATTTTTATTCTTTTCCTTCGTTCTGAGTCGCTCAAGACAAAACTTTGCGAACTCCTCACGTAAGTTCTGTAAGTGCGGATCCTTTTGTAATTCATTCTGTAGGTGTTGCGGATACATTGACATCCCAATCCATAACGGGATTTGACTGTAGGGATAAGGCGGATCCTCCTGTCCAGATTCATTCCAAAAACTGAGATGAGATGCAACCGCTTGCGCGTTCATCTCCGTGAAAGCCAATAATAACGGTTTCAAACGTTTCCACGGTTCCGCAAAAACCAATAACGCATAAAAAGCTTTCTGATAAAAATCGGAAACAGGTGACCCTGGAGAATCCTCACTTTCAAAGACTTCAGGCGTATCCCTGAGCACAGACCGCAAGATACCGATATGTCGCGATGCACTCTCAACAAGCCGATTTCGTAATTCACCAGAGAGTTCGGATTCCAGACCGCCGTTACTCCAACCATAAATTAACTGAGAGAGCCTCCACCACGCTTTAAGCAGAGAGGAACGTTCATTACTCAATTCGGGCTGTTTTTCGGTAAGAAATTCCAGAAACGGAATTAACTCACGTGCCACAACTTCCCATCCATCATTCAACGGGTCTAAACGTTTCTCCGGAGGTAACCTCATCATAGCGTTGTCGATGGTGTTCAGGAGTCCAAGTATTTTGTCGCCGAGAACATCATCTGGAAAACTGGAAAAATCTGCAAGTAATGTCCCTAACTTCACCTTGTCAGAGCGTTTTTCATTATCGCCAAACCGCCAGACGAGCCAAAATTCCAATTCCTCTGAATCAAGACGATCATTGCTGGACCAATTTCTTCGTGGGATCGGATCTAATCGATCCAAATTGACTAACTGAGATAGAGGCACTTCTTTTGTCAAAAGGAATGGCAATAACTTCTCAAAAGCCGAGAATTTTGTCAGTTGATCCAAATTCAAACTTTGAGGACAGAACCGTGCATGCTTCTGAAACTCTGTAGCCCATTCAGGACTATCTGACAATCCATCTGACTCCTTGAGTTTAGTATTAGGTAGAAACCACGTCGGATAATACCCTATAGTTCCAAGGTTAAGCATACAACTAAAGAGGAGTGCTAAACGGGTTTGACAGTCTTTCTCAGTTTGAACTACTTCGGTTAACTTTTCTACGATCTTCGGGAACAGTTGTTCAAAGAGATCCATAAAACCGTCTCTGAATTCAGAGACTTCGTTTGGATCTCCAAAGCAGTCTGGACGTTTAAAAACGTCAACAAGCCACTTCTGGTCAATCCGCGAAAAACCAGCATTCTGAAGATGTTGCTTTATAACTGATATTTCTTCCTCAGAAGAATCATCTAATGGGAAAACAGGTCCTGAGAGACCATTTTCGGCTTTGCACATAAAAGGCTCCTTTTTTCCTAAAAGGAAACAAAGCTATATCCTATGAAAAATCCGATACATTCGAACTACCAACCCGTAGGATTCTCCGACTCAAGAAAAGCCGAGGACCGGAAGAGATGCATAAAACATCTAAGCGACGAGGTCAGATTTTACATTACTATTCTAAGTATAACACAAAACAGAGTAGATATCAAATTTATTTTCAACACTATTAACAATCGCGTTAGCCTAACCACGACCGCATCGCTTCTTGTCTAACCTTTTCAGCTTCTGTCAAGACTGCCTCTAACCCCCCAAATGGAAATGAATACCAACGTAATAACTGGTTGAACTTTGCAACGATATCCTCAATAATGTCTGCAGGCACTTGTGCTTGTAAAAACAATAAGCCTTCATGCAAGGTGTCTATATCAAAAATACTCACCTGTTCATTCATGCGTTCAAGGCCGCCTAAATCAACAGCATCGTGGGTTAGACTTACTATGGTATATGCGAAACCCGTATAGATATCGTGTTGCTCCGAGGTCATTATATCTTCTGTGGTATCGTCACAATATGCCTCCGCGAAGACTTCCGAATCTATACCGATGGACTCTACCCAAACGTACATCTGTGCGGTAATCTGTTCTTCAAGAGAAAACAAATCACGCGATAATTCTCCACCTGTCACGGTCTTCCTCCTTGCTTTGTGTGTTGACGCTATGCTCGCGAAGCCTCTTATGTTTCCCAAGGATGTCAGTAATATTAAAAAAAACAGTAGATGTCAAACTTATTTTTAACATCATTAAGAATAACATAAAAAATGGCAGCAGCCAAATTATTTGGGACCTTCAACTTTGAAAACGATGTTCTCTGAAATCCCTTTGACAACGTTCCGACAATATGCTATACTAACAGAGGGAATCCAAAGACCTAAGACTTGGACAGGAGAACATTTATGCTTAATATCAACCCGCAATATCTTGTCAACCATAAAGGTGAAAGAACCGCCGCCGTCCTGTCAATGCGGGAGTATCGCCTTCTCATGCAGCACCTTGAAGATTTAGAAGACATTTTAGACATGGACACTGCAGCAAAAGGCGAGACCCACTTTCGGGACTATCGTGAGATTCAAGCCGAGTTAAAAAAAGAAGGCAAACTTTGAACTCACTAACGCTTTACACCGTCCGTTTAGAATGTCAAGAGGAATATGATAGATAAAACCCTCCTCCGGCAATTGCCCGCCATCGAAAATCTCCTAAACACACAGGAGATGCTCGACTTGCAGGACACTTACGCCCGCCCGCTCGTGACAGGGGCACTCCGCGCCGTCGTCGCGGATGTCCGAAGCAGTATTCTAAGTGGGGATCTCGAACAACTCCCAGAACATACCGAATATGCCGAACAGACGCGCCAGAAAATCGTGGAAAAGATTGGGGCACGCATGCGTCCTGTGGTCAATGCAACCGGCACGGTTACACATACCAACTTAGGCAGATCGTTGCTAAGCACGGCTGCCTGTGAAGCGATTCAACAAGCGGCGCAAAACTACGTTAACCTTGAATACGATCTCGCAACAGGCGAAAGGGGACATCGCGATAGAATCACTGAGCCACTCCTGCAACAATTGACTGGTTGTGAGGCATCCACGGTTGTGAATAACAACGCCGCCGCAGTCCTGCTTGCACTCCAGACAATGGCGCGCGGCAAGGAGGTCATCGTTTCACGCGGAGAGTTGATTGAGATCGGTGGCGCATTCCGCGTGCCTGACGTGATGGCAGCAAGCGGGGCAGTCCTTCGCGAAGTCGGCACGACGAACCGCACGCATCTCCGAGATTACGCCGAGGCTATCACTGAAAATACGGGATTGTTGCTCAAGGTGCATCCGAGCAACTATAAAATCCTCGGCTTCACTTCAACGCCGACGATGGAAGCATTAACGGAACTCGGCGCACAGCACGGCATCCCGACAATGGAGGATCTCGGAAGTGGTGCACTCATTGACATGACGGTTTATGGTCTTCCGCACGAGCCACTCGTCGGAGAACGCATCGCCAGCGGCGTTGATGTCGTCACTTTTAGCGGCGACAAACTACTCGGCGGCCCGCAGGCAGGGATCATCGTCGGTAAGTCGGAATGGATCGAAAAGATGCGTAAGAACCCGATGATGCGTGCGCTACGGGTAGATAAACTCATCATCGCCGGTTTGTCAGCCACCTTGCAACGCTATCTCATTGGTGGAGAAACCATAACAGAACAGTTCCCGATGCTTAACCGCTATACGCGCGCTGTAGAGGTGCTTCACGCTGTCGCAGCAGAACTTAGAACGCAACTGCAAGAACGCTTTGGCGAAAAAGTTAGCATTCAGGTTTCAGAGACCTTCGGACAGATTGGAAGTGGCGCGCTCCCTGTTGAGACCTTACCGAGTGTCGCGCTTGTTCTTGAGCCGCTGGATGTTTCCGCCGAACTGCTCGCCTCACATTTTCGAGATGCCACAGTTCCCGTCATTGGCAGAATCAAGGACGACCGCTTTTGGCTGGACCTCCGCACTATCTATGAAAGAGAACAGGCTTGGATAGTCGAAACCGCTACAGAGGTCGCAAAACTGCTATGACGGGTGTATCAAGAATCCGCAAATTGCGTACTGCAGCAGGTTTATTTCTGATTTGTTGCTTCAGCGTCTGTGGCTTTGCGTGCGGGCAGGATTCTCAGCCTACCACTGAACCCCTTACAGAAATCATCTCCGAAGTCGATGGTGCCATAATGGTCCTAATTCCTGCAGGGACGTTTCAAATGGGTTCCACTATTGGCGATAGCGATGAGCAACCCGTGCATACTGTGAGTCTCAACGCCTTTTACATGGACATGTATGAGGTAACGAATGATCGCTATCAGAAATTCGTTGAAAGCACAGGTTATCCGCAACCGCCACTGTCCCATAATCCGCGCTTCAATACCCCTGATACCCCCGTTGTCCGTATGAATTGGCGCGATGCAGTCGCGTATGCAGCGTGGGCAAACAAACGGTTGCCTACTGAAGCGGAATGGGAATACGCTGCACGTGGCGGTCTAGTTGGCAAACGATACCCAAATGGTGATATAATAACTTATGTAGATGCGAATTTGGCTGGCGTAGGTGAAAGGGACAAATGGAAATGGACAGCTCCGGTTGGCAGCTTCCCGCCCAACGGCTATAATCTATACGATATGGCGGGCAATGTCTGGGAATGGTGCTTTGACGAATACAACGACGAATTCTACAGCCTGAGCACACAGAATAACCCGCGCTTCGGCAGAGAACAGGCACCCGATAACGAGAACTTCCGTATCCTGCGAGGCGGCGGATGGGGTGGTGCACCCGAGGATCTCCGAGTCGCAGACCGATGGTATCACCTTTCATCCGGCAGTACAATCGGTTTCCGATGCGTGAAAGACTTTTAATTGATTAAATATAGGCGTTGTTCCACTTCGTTTCACAACGGTTTTCAGTTAATTCAAGAACCTGCTTTAGGTGTAAAGTGGCACTTGACTAAGATGGAACCACCGCGTAATGAAATTGTGAGTGATTAGCGAACAATTTGTCTTAGCTTTACATTTGGAGCGGTGACCAGACTCAATAGTTAAAAATATGGCAGTTGCAGTTGAATTAACCCATGTCACAAAAGCGTTCGGTACAACACTCGCTGTTAACGACGTGAGTCTCAAAATTGAGGAAGGCGAGTTTTTCTTCCTCCTCGGTCCGTCGGGTTGCGGTAAATCAACCTTCCTCCGTATCGTCGCCGGCTTCTATAAACCCGATACCGGCGAATTGCGGTTTGACGATACCGTTATGAATAACGTCCCACCCCATCAGCGTAATACAGGCATGGTCTTCCAGAACTATGCGCTGTGGCCCCACATGTCTGTCGCCGAAAACATTGAATACGGACTAACGCTTCGTAAACTCGAAAAATCGGAACGACAAGAAAAAATTACGCGCGCGCTGGAGATGGTGCAAATGGAGGACTATCACGACCGGGCGGTCAACACGCTTTCAGGTGGACAACAACAGCGCATCGCGCTTGCCCGCGCGCTTGTCATTGAACCGAGTGTCTTACTCCTTGACGAACCGATTAGCAATCTTGATGCGGCACTCCGACAGCAGATGCGCGACGAAATAAAACAGATTCACGACCGGACGAATATTACGATGTTCTACGTCACGCACGACCAAGTGGATGCCCTCTCTATGGCGGATCGGATGGCGATTATGCAGGACGGCGTGATCATTCAGGTCGGGACACCGCGCGAAATCTATCAGTTTCCAAGAAACGCCTTTGTGGCGAGTTTTGTCGGGGAAACCAATTTTATTGCCGGTAAAGTCCAGCGCGTATCGAATGGCACTGCTACAATCGAAACACCTGTCGGCGCACTCCATTCTGAAACCATCTATCACGAACTCGCACAAGGAATACCCGTGCAGTGTTCAATTCGACCAGAGGCACTTGTCATTGGCGGCGTTCAGAACGGCAATAATCGTGCCGAGAACAGAATAGAGGCAAAGGTGACAGCCGTCAATTATTTGGGGAGAGTAGAAGAATACCAACTCGTAGCTGCTGACATTCCTCTCAAAGCCGTTCACTACAACCCCGGCACCGAAGCGAAAATACCGGGTGATACGATCCAACTTGCAATATCAGCAGAAGCGGTTATCCCACTGCCAGAATAGGAAAGCTTTCTAACTACGTAGTGTTTACATTTTGTTAGCAGTGATCAATATAGCTGCGAAATAAA
>JAPPII010000002.1 GCA_028820845.1 Candidatus Poribacteria bacterium | reverse complement strand
AGTACTTGGCAGAAGAAGCACACCAACAAGGAATCCAACAAGGAATCCAACAAGGAATCCAACAAGGTGCTCAAGAAACCATCCGTGAGAACATTCTTGAAACACTTGCCTTTCGATTACAACCCGAAGGGGCACAAACTTTTAAGTCTGATTTGGCATCGATTGATGATCTGCAACGTCTCAGGCAGCTGTTTCGCGCCGCAATGCAGGTGGAAACTCCGGAAGATTTCACGCAAGCCCTAAGTGAAAATGGCAACTAAATTGTGCTTCCGCCCACACCTCTCTTATACCTTCTACCATCAATACCGTTTATTTCGCTTCAAATCAGAATATAACAAAGGAGATATCTCTATGTATAAAACCGCGATGTTAGGGTGCGGTGGACGCGCCCGGGCACACGCAGACGCCTATCGCTTCGTCCAAAACGGGAAACTCGCTGCTATCTGCGATATGAATACCGAACTCTTGAACACATTCGGAGATGACTTCGGTATTTCTTCCCGCTACACCGATCTGGATGAGATGCTCGAAAAAGAGAAACCCGATGTTCTTCATATCGTCACAGCACCCGTGCTGCGGGGTAGCAACGAACGGATTCGGTATCCGTTGATGAAACAAGCCTCGGATGCCGGAGTCCCAGCAGCCATCGTTGAAAAACCGATTGCCGTTGAAAGCGAAGACTGGAAGCAGATCGCAGGATTGGCAGAAGAGACAAACACTAAGTTCGTCGTCAACACGCAGCTCAACTTCCATCCGCAAAATTTAGAATTAAAGCGAGATGTCGCAGAAGGTAGAATCGGCGATATTAAGCTTATCGATGCCAGCGCACGCAGTACGCCTGTTGACCAGGGGCCACATGTGCTACAACTCGTCTCTTCCTACATCGACAACTCGCGTCCAACGCGAGTGCTTGGGCAAATTTCGGGTGCCGAACAGTTGGATTCGGCGCAACCCTCTCCACAATACGCCAGCGCACGCGTCCAATACGAGAACGGACTTCATATTTCCGTGGCATTCGGGACAGCAATTGCCCCAACAGCATCCGATGATCCCGTCGTCTTTTTTCATAAACGCGTTTTTGTCGTTGGAACGAAAGGTTTTGTGCATTGGCGGTTTAGCAGTTGGGAACGCTCAACGCCAGAGGGTGGCTACGAAGGCGGTCCGCTCAGCTACGGGGAACAAGATGTCGTCGCACAAGGCAACCTCACTGAGGCGGTTTTCGATTGGCTGGACGATGAGAGTAAGGTGCATCCGACACACCTTAAGCAATCCCTCGCTGAGTTCAACCTCCTCCTTGGCATCTACTACAGCGGTATCACAAACGAGGTGATTGAACTTCCTTTTGACCCACCAGATGGACTGATGGATTCACTGAGAGCTAAGCTATAGCGGACGGCCGTTTTTCATCGCAACCTGTCTCCTCTTTACCGTAAGGCGGGGTTTTTATACCTCGCCATCCACTCGTTCAGACGGAGGTACAACCATGTCTCTTTTAAGAATTACGTGTCTGACACTCTGTTTGTTTGGTATTGTTCACGCCACAGTAAATGCGGAATTGGTCGGCTATTGGTCATTCAACGAGGCAGATGGTGTGGATGACCTGACTGGCAACGGTCACGACGGGATCATCCAAGGGAATCCAAAGGTAATAGCCGGAAAATTCGGTGAAGCGTTGGAGTTCAACGGTAGCACTGATTACGTCGAGATTCCGGATGCACCAGCAATTTCTGAACTTGAAGCGTTGTCTCTGTCGGCGTGGATTCAACCGTTGAAACTGGGACCGTGGGTAGCGGTTGCTGAAAAAGGCATCCACCTCAACTGGAGCTACGGATTTTTCATTGAACCCGATGGCACGCTCTCCTTTGAGGTCTCCACCGGTCCGGGAAACAATCTCGTCTGTTGTGTCGGCAACGTTAAAATGGAAATTGGACAGTGGTACCACATCTTCGGCTCTTATGACGGTAAATCTGTCAAGGCGTACGTTGACGGAAAACTGGAGGGAGAGATGCCGGGTGCGGATGCTGTCCACATCACCGAAGGATTGCCGTTCACTATCGGCAGCCGTAACGGTCAGAACCATTTTGGTGGTGCTGTTGACGAGGTAGCATTCTGGAGCGAAGCAATTCCGGTCGAGGCATCTATGGATCCGCTTCCCGTAAAACCCGGACGAAAACTAACCACTGCCTGGGGAGCAATCAAAGCACGTCGCTAAAAAACGATGGAAACAACAAATTCTGAAAAATTTACGGAACAGGGTTACCTTGTTGTGAAATCAGCACTCTCCGAGGTAGATCTTGTCCCGCTGATTGCTGTCATTTCTGAAGCCGTTGATAAGCGCGCCACTGAACTCTACAACGAAGGAGCAATCTCTGACACTTACAAAGAGATGTCTTTTGAACGCCGTTGGTACGCTATTTTAAAGGCATGCGGCAGAGAAAATGAGGTTTTTGGTTGGCACACGCTCGTCTTTAGTGAGGCACTCTTTGACTTGATAACCCATCCGAAGGTGCTGGATGTATTAGAAACGCTTATCGGAAGCGATATTCAATTCAACGGCGACTTTTGGGTGCGTCCGAAACTCCCAAACGAGAAACTCACAACACTCCCGTGGCACCAAGACAGCGCGTACATGCCCCATACCGAAAACGATACGCACCTCACTGTATGGCTACCGTTAGTGAACGTCAAAGTAGCGAACGGTCCGTTGCAATTCCTACCGGGAAGCCACAAGTCAGGTTTGCAAACCTATCACCGCGTGCCCGGCGAGGCGTTTGCCGTTCCTGTTCTCCCTCCGACTGCATCCGATTCGGAGATCGCTACCTTAGAGATGCAGAAAGGGGATCTCCTCGTCTTCAACAATCTCGTCTTCCATCGGTCGTTGGTAAATCAAAGCAATACCATTCGCTGGTCTACAGATTTTCGATTCAGCCGGACTGGCACCTCACTCAACGAACTCTGGCACGCAGCGATTGCGTGTCCTGCCCGTGCGCGTGAAAGTAGGCAATGCCCAACGTTGTGGCAAACATGGCGTGCACAATGGGAAGCCAGTCCCCACAAAGACAGATTCGTTTAACTGATATGTCCAACGTTTTTGTCTCAAAAAATTTTCGTGTTTCTACACCTTTTCTATTATAATTCGTCAAAATAGAATAGAAAGCGAAACGCATTGTCCAAGCGTCATACAATCACAAGTTACCGTCACTCTTGGCAACATATAGGAGATTACTTTGTCAAACGCAAGAATTATCACAGTTACCCTCAGCGTCCTGCTCATGTTGGGCATGAGTCTAACGAGTTCAGCTGAGATCACCGAAGACATGGTTGCCGCAGCATGGCTGTTCGATGGCAATGCCGAAGACTTCTCAGGAAACGGATTTGATGGAGAAGTAAAAGGTGGCACATTCGTTGCTGGCAAAATCGGTGAAGCGATTGAATTGAACGGCAAAAACGAGTGGGTCGCGATTCCGAAACGGATTGGCGAATTTGAGGAAATCACCTTCACACATTGGGTCAAATCCACGGGACGCGAAGCACAGTGGCGTGTCTTTTTCAACGTCAACGGTTGGAAAGTTGGGGACATCCACTACCAGATGCACCCGAATAACAAAGTAGAGTTCTCTATTCACAGCAATCCGGGTGGAAACGATACCTTCGCGAACTACATGTTGGCAGGCGATCAGATGGATAAGTGGGTCCACATCGCAACCGCCTACAGTGCGCCGGAAAAGAAGATCCGTTTCTACATTAATGGTGAGCTCGATATTGAAAACGATTGGGGTGGAAATCCCGGTATTCTCGATCCCGCCCAGATCGGGGACTGGGGTCAGAGCAGGCAGTGGGAAGGATTGTTAGACGAGTTTATTATCTTCAACACTGTTCTCAGTGAAGATGACATTCAAGCCGTTATGGAAGAAGGTTTGGAGCCAACCCTCGCTGTGGATCCGAAACGGAAACTGGCTGCCACATGGGGTAGTCTGAAAAAATAAGCAGAAGCCGTTGATAAGTTGCTTCTCTAAAGAGGAAATGAATATGTTTTTAGGTAGTGTTTACATTGTGTAAGTTATTGACATTTTTGTTAGGTTTTGGT
>JAPPII010000001.1 GCA_028820845.1 Candidatus Poribacteria bacterium | reverse complement strand
CTACCAAAACCTAACAAAAATGTCAATAACTTACACAATGTAAACACTACCTAACTATGATTGTTCTTGACACTAATGTCGTCTCGGAAAACTAACAGAATATGGCAAAACAACAAAAAACGCTCTGGGGTGGACGTTTTAGCACAAGCCTCACTACAGAGACAATCGCCTTCACGCACTCTATTGAAGCCGACACACGCCTCATCGGATACGATATCTGGGGCAGCCAAGCACACGCCATTATGCTTGCCCGACAGGGGATTATCTCCGATGCCGACCTACGCGAGATCTTACGTTGGCTCCAGAAAGCAGAAGCGGATTTTCAAAACGGCGATTTTGTGCTTGATCCGAATAAAGAGGACGTTCACATGAACGTCGAATCGTATCTGATTGAGAATGCCGGGCGTGAGTTTGGCGGTAAACTCCACACTGCCCGCTCCCGCAACGATCAGGTGCTCGTGGACGCGCACCTCTACATTCGGGACGAGATTCTCAACGTCCAGCGAGGCATTTCCGAATTGTGCGAAGCATTTCTGCATATTGCGAAGGCACATGCCGAAACTGTCATGCCCGGTTATACGCACACACAGCACGCCCAACCGATTAGCCTCGGTTTCTGGGCAACGGCGTACGTGAGCATGTTCCTACGAGATCAGAAGCGTCTGCAATCTGCATACACACTTGCCAATATGAACCCACTTGGGGCATGTGCGTTGGCTGGCACGACGTTTCCTATTGACCGGGAGTTGACAACAAAATTGCTCGGTTTCGATGCACCGCACGAACATGCGCTTGATGTCATCAGCAGCCGGGACTTTATCGCCGAGGTGCTTTTCGCACTCTCCCTCGTGATGGCGAACCTCTCGCGAATTAGCGAGGAAATCGTCTACTGGACGACCTACGAATTCGGGATGGCGGTGCTTGACGATGCCTACAGTTTCGGAAGTTCCATCATGCCACAAAAAAAGAATCCCGACATCGCCGAGCTCACACGGGGGCGCACAGGACGCGTCTATGGTGCATTGTTGGACCTATTAACGAATCTCAAAGGTTTACCGATGGGTTATAACCGAGATTTCCAAGAGGATAAACCGCCATTATGGGAGGCGTTTGATGTTGTGAAGGCGTGTCTCGGTATGTTACCCGAACTCCTCAAGACAGCGGATTTCAAAACGGAACGGATGGTGGAATTGGCGAATGCGAACTTCGCAACGGCGACGGAGTTAGCGAACTATCTCGTCAAAGATCGTCAGATGAGCTTTCGGGAGTGCCACGAGGTTGTTGGATGGCTCGTCGGGGAACTCGTGCAGCAGGAAAAAACCTTCTCGGATTGGGAATTAACACACACACTCCTGAAACAGAAAGAGATTGACATCTCTGTTGAGCAGCTCAAACAGATTCTGGATGCAGAATTGGCACTTGAGAATAGCCAAAGCCTCGGCGGTACGTCCCCCACAGAGGTTCATCGAATGATAGATAATTTTGAAGAACAGCTAAATGAGATTGCACTGAATATCTATAATTGCCAGATGCAAATTGACGACGCACAACAGGAAACGCTACGGATTGTTAATGAAGTTTTAGGAAGGCCAATTGAGGCGAGATTGTAGGAGAGAACTAGAAAAACGATGCATACGGGTCCATACAAACCGCTGAGGGACTTTGCACAGAAACATCCGAATGTGAGATCAGCACTTGAGCATTGGTATGAATTGATAAGTGGAAGAAGTTTTCGTTCAATTGCTGAGTTGCGTGAAGTGTTTCCCCACGCAGACCGGGTTGACGGTTGGACAGTCTTTAATATTGGTGGTAACAAAGCTCGCCTTATAGCATTCATCCACTATGGGCGGCAGACGGTTTCTATCCATCGTGTGCTGACACACTCCGAGTATGATAAATGGAGGCCCTGACAGGGTGAAAAAACTACTACTGAAAAATGTCAGGAGTAAATTATGTTAACTGAAGAACACCGTATATCTAGCGGATCGCGAGTAAAATTGAAGCACGACCCGCATAGTAATTCGCAGTCACCTGCAGATGCCTTAGAAATTTTAATTCAGGCGGTTGACGCATACACCAACGACATCACCGCTTTGACCGAAGACGACTACGACCGACTTGTAGTGCTGCTGGGTGAATTAACGGATATTGTGCGTGACGACGAAAATCACATTTTCGCGCCATTGATGGAATTTGCTATTGTGCTTATTGAAAGGTATGACCATGCACAAATGCCAGAACTAGCTGAGCGCATTGAGAAGTGTAGAGCGCAACAGTTCCGTAACGCGAGAAAAGGGTTTGCGACTGGATAAGGAAGCCGTGGGCGTTTTTGCGAATTCATGAGGTTCAAAAGTATTGGCAATATCCTCATAGGGTGAAAAAGACACGAATACTCTTAAACGCAGACAAGGAGAACAAAAGATTGAGAGATAAGTTAATTGTGGCTTTGGATACAGATGACAGTGAAAATATTGATTGGTTATCTGGGACACTTATAGATATAGTACCTTGGGTTAAGATAGGCTTTCAGGCGTTCAGTACCCTTGGGACCGAAGGCTTTCCGTGGCTCAGCGGGAGAGGACATAAAATCTTTCTTGACCTGAAATTCCACGACATTCCCAACACGGTCGCACGCGATGTAGGGACGATGACGAAATACGGCGCAAATATGATTAACATGCACGCCGCCGGTGGACTTGAGATGATGCAAGCCGCCAGAGACAGTGCCGATGATGCTGCCTACGAAGCGGATATTCCGAGACCTATTCTACTCGGTGTAACCATTCTAACGAGCATTGATGAAACCGGCTTTCAGCAGAGTTTCGGTTCAGAACGCGGGCTTACAAAACAGGTCGTCTATCTTGCACAGTTGGCACAGGAAGCAGGATTAAGTGGCGTTGTCGCATCGCCGTTAGAGATCGAACCCATACGGAAGGCGTGCGGCGATAAGTTTGTAATCGTGACACCCGGTATCCGTCCCACTTGGGCAGAGAGTGGCGACCAGCGTCGCATTACCACACCCGCCGAAGCGATCCGCCGGGGAGCAGATTATATTGTCGTCGGTAGACCGATTATCGAGGCAGAGGATCCCTTAGAGGCTACCGAAATGATACTTGACGAAATGCGGGAGGCATAACCCTATGAACGTTATCTGTATCTGTTTGGACACGTTTCGTGCGGACATCATCGGCGAAGGCAAGAAATATAGCCACGTTCAGACACCAAACCTTGATGCCTTGGCATCGGAGAGTGTCCGTTTCACACGCGCTTTTGGTGAGGGGCAACCGACGCTTCAGGTGCGACGCGCAAACTTCACCGGGATGCGAAGTTTCCCGTGGAGATATAACTTCGATCGACGCGGGCATTGGCACCACGCACCCGGCTGGCACAAGATTCCGCCCGAACAGGATACGATCGCCGAGATCTTGCTGGAACGGGGTTATTTGACTGCTCTCATTGCCGATACCTATCACATGTTCAAGCCGACGATGAACTTCTCGCGCGGGTTCGCACACTTCGATTTCATCCGTGGACAGGAATCGGATAACTGGCACAGCGGCGATCCGAGATTGATTGAGGAACAACTCCGCAAGCATGTCCGTGAACCCATCAATTGGCAACGCCATGCCGGACTCGTCAATTATCTCTTGTCGCAGCGGCATCGTCAATCCGAGGACGACTATAGTTGTGCGCGTGTTTTCCGAGCAGCAGCTGATTGGCTTGAGGATAATCATACCGTCGGTCCGTTTTTCTTATGGATCGATAGTTTTGATCCACATGAGCCGTGGGATCCACCGAAATCTTATGCAGACATCTATTTCTCTGATTATTCTGGGAAGGATTTCATCACGCCGGGCAGTGCGAACGAAGGCGAGGGGCCTACGGAAGATGAACGCCGTCGGATTGAGGCACTCTACCTTGGTGAAGTGACGTTCGTCGATAAATGGGTCGGCGTTCTCCTTGATAAGATAGAGCAGCTGAGTATCGGCGACGAGACGTTGGTTGTCTTGATGTCCGATCACGGTACACAACTCCGCGACCACGGGAGCTTCGGGAAGGGACCGAACAAATTACATCCGTTCAATACGCAGCTGAACCTTATGATTCGGCATCCAGAAGGACCGAATGATACAGACATTTCGGCGTTTGTACAGAACCACGACCTGATGCCGACGCTCCTCAGTTTGCTTGATATTCCCTGTAATTGGACAGATGGTGAGGATATGTGGCAACTCGTTACGCAGGAGAAAGCCTCCCTTCGTGAACGTATCATCACAGGTTGGGCGGGCTTTATTACTGGGAATGCGCGCGGACGCGTCAGCGTGCGCGATAATCATTGGAACTTCTGTACATCCGTCGGTTATAACGATCCTAACGGCGATGAACTCTTTGATGTCCGCAGCGATCCAGAGGAGAAAGTAAACGTCGCAAGTGACCATCCAACGGTTGTGGCAGAGCGGCGACGGGATATTGAGGCACTCATCGGACAACCCTTACCGGGACATTTCATCGAGGTCTGTGATCCAGGGCATGCCCCGATGACCTATTGGCTTCAGAAGAAACTGGCAGAGATGTAAAAGACTTGAACTAATTTATCGTTTCGCGTATAATGCGTTAAAACGGTAGTCAAAAAATCCACTATTCTTTTTCGGTGTAACGCACAGACCGAAATTTTTTATAGAAAAATTGAAGGGAAAAATTATGGGAAGAAGAAGACGCTCCAGATCGCGTTATTGTAAAGGTGAATTGATTGAACGTGAGGACTTTTCTGAAGATTTAGCGGCGTTCAAATTCCGTGTTGATCAGCAGTTGCCATTTATACCCGGGCAATACGCTACAATCGGTTTTCAAGTTGACGAAAAGATTGTCCAACGTCCCTATTCCATCGTCTCCTCACCGCACGAGCCCTTTATGGAGGTTTTCGTGGAATTGGTGCCGGAAGGGGCGACAACGCCTCTCTTTTGGGAACTGAAATTGGGCGACAGTGTATTTATTCGAGATCGCCTCGTTGGAAGATTCGTCTTGGACACGGAAAGTGGAATGACACGCCATGTGATGGCGGGAACTGTCACGGGTGCTGCGCCGTATATTAGCATTGCACGAACGCAGAAAATCGAGCAGGAACAGGGCAAAGCGAGTCCGCACCAGATCCTTGCAATCGTCGGTGCGAGCCGTTCGTGGGAGCTTGGCTATTACATGGATGAGCTCAATGAACTTGCTGCACAAGAGGAATGGTTCACCTTTGTTCCGACGGTGAGTCGTCCGTGGGAGGATCCGGACTGGCAAGGCGAAAGCGGGCGTGCGGAAGATGTGGTTAGGAAATACGGCGATCAACTCGGCTATGACCACACAAACGCCGTCGTCTATGCGTGCGGACATCCGCAGATGATTGAGAATGCAAAAGCGATCTGGGCGCGTGCGCGTTTCCCTGAAGAACGAATTAAAGAGGAAAAATTCTTTGTGATGAAGGAAGAGTAGTCGGATAGAAATCGACGCTCATAAAAGACTTAACTTAAACAGCGGTATTACGCAGAGAGTTTTGCGTGGTGCCGCTGTTGGGTCCTGGATGTCATCTTACCCTTTGAAGCAGAATCTTAAGGTAGTTTGATGGAACAGCAAAATTAAGATTCTGAGCATAGTCAGCTTGAGCTGCCAGGGTAGCAACACCTATCACTTCGCCGCTACTATTTAGCACCGCACCTCCACTGTTTCCCGGAGATATAGGTGCCGTTATTTGAATCCATTTATTGTTACCTTCGCCTCGGATGCTACTGACAATACCATCCGAAACCGTCCCTTCCCAGCCTCGAGGATTCCCAACAGCATAAACATCTTCGCCAATTTGAACGGAATCGCTATCAGCAAGTGGCAGGACAGGTATATTAAAAGATGACACCCTTAGTAAAGCCAAATCGTGCGTCGGATCTGTTGCTACAATATCTTGAACCCAATATGTTGCCTCGTCACCAACCGATTTAAAGTACATTCTTCTTGCCTGTTTAATAACATGGTAGTTAGTTGCAATATATCCAGGACGAACAAAAAAACCGCTACCATATCCAATAGAATTCCCGTTAGCATCCAGTATATTGAGAGCAACTGTAGATGCTAAGGCTCTTTCAGCGATTTCTTGAGCAGTCTGTTCGGTAGTATTATGTTCTGGGGGGATGGTATTTGATACAGATGTACTACCCTCTGATGAAGAAGTGTTGGATTCATCCGTATTGCGAAGGACTTCATTCACATCCCAAAGTAGAATAGTGCCATCTTCGCTACCGCTAACAAGCGTGTTACTATGCGAAGAAAAAATAAGGGCGGTTATCTTTCGGGTGTGATGTGTGAATATGGAAATCTTACGAGTTTCATCTTCTCTAAAATCGAATAACCAGATTTGCCCTATTTTATCCCCGATTGCAAGAAAGTCAAAAGTCGGGGAAAAGGCTAAGGCAGTAATTGCACTGAATGCTCCTCTGCCACTCCATATCTCTTGACCCGTAGAATTCCAACGCCGAATCATTCCATTTTCCTCGCCGCTGAAAAGGTGGTTGCCATCAAAGACGAACGTTAACGCAGTAATACTACTCTGAGCACCTCTGAGTATTTGCATCACTGTTCTGTTTTGAACATCCAAGAGATAGATTCTGCCATCTGTGCCACCGCTGGCAAGTATGGTTTCTGCGGGAGAAAATGCTAAAGCAGTGATACCAAGTGGGTTACCTGTCAGTGTTGTTTGCAGGCTATTTTCATCAGAGCGAGTAATATCTGATATGAAAATAGTTCCATTTTCACTGCCAGCACTGACAAGCGTTTTGCCATTTTTTGAAAAAGCGACTGCCTCTGTTAATCCGCTGTGGTCTTGAAGTTTGGAAAGCTGTCTACCTGTGCTTGCGTCCCACAATCGGAGTTTATTATCTAATCCAGTACCGCAGGCGAGGATGCGGTTATCTTCTGTATGTGTCAATGCTTTGACTCCGCCAGTATGTCCTTTAAGTTCTAACCGTTTTTGAAAAAGACGCATATTCCATAGTCGGACTGTTCCATCTAAACTGCCACTTGCGAGGGTAGTACCATCTGGTGATAATGTGACTGTTGGTACTATATCATTGTGTCCAGTAAGTGTGGATGTAAGCTCACGAGTATTGGTGTCCCATACTCGAATTTCACTATCTGCCCCACTGGTAGCAAAATTACGTCCATCTTGTGAGAAATTCACTGCGTAGATAGGCATATTATGTTGTGTTGGTTCGTCGAGTCTACCACCCGGTGCTACAAGATTCCATAATTGAACTGTACCATCGAGACTTGCACTGATAAGGATTTGACCGTTTGGTGAGAAATCTATCTCCCAAACTGAATCTGTATGTCCGTGAAACTCGTAGATACGATCTCCGGTTCCAGCATCCCACACCTGAATTGTGCCGTCCTCACTTCCACCGGCTATCATTTGACTATCTTGTGAGAAATCTATAGTATTAATGGCACTATTATATGGCAAAATTGCCATAAGTGCTTCGGTATTAACATTCCAGACGCGAATTGTATTGTCAGCACTTCCACTAGCGAGCATGCTACCATCTGGCGAAAACGCGACAGCATGAATCTCACCGTTGTGTCCTGTGAAAGTAGACAAAGGTCTATGGTTCCCGGTGTTGGTATCCCATAATCTAACTGTTTGATCCCAATGTGCTGCTGCAAGCATGAGACCGCCTGGGGAATATGATACAGCGTTGGCACCCCCCATAATTCCAGAAAACAACACCTGCTCTTTTCCAGTCCGAACGTCGTAGATCCAGACACCGATGGTGGTTGCGACCGCTAATTGATCACTGTAGGGAGAAAATTTTATGTCTTTTACCCAACCTTTGCCAAAACGGGCTGTCGCGTACTGCGGTAAATGCCATTGGGCGGAATCCTGGGCAAAAGTATTGGGTAGAAATAGACTTGTGGTTAGTAGGCATACTATAAGTGATTGGTAAACTTTTTTCATAGAGTCAAGTTCCTTTTATCGTGTGATTAACCGATTTTTTCCGGACAGATTAGGCTATGAAATGAGATTATTGATGGCATGCCGTAGCCATTGAGAAAATCTCTTGGTCCATCTGGGTAAATCCTCAGCAATTCCAGAGGTGTTTTCCGGCTCCTGAGTTTGTAACTCTTCCCAACGTTTTTGCGCGAGCACTGAGATTTCCTCAAACGTGCCTTTTTCTTTCAGATACTCCTCAAACTTGCTTCCATGATACTTATTCATTATGACAGACTCCCATTTTTTAATAAGTCTCTTCGTTTTCGAGCCAAGCGTAAATCCTTTCGGGGTGTCCTTCTCGACTTTTTGATAAAACCGTGTAGGAGAATCATCCTCCGGCCTTCGAGAGTAAACAAAACCCGTGCGATACGTCTTCCTTCACTGATACGACTACGAATTTCCCATAATTGCTCTTCACCCGGCATCTTCTTAACAAGACTCGTGCGAAGCACCTGGGGCCAATGTTCTGCTACTATTCTGATATCAGTATCAATTATGTTGGCATCTTCCTGACCAAGGTCGCTGAGCCATGCTCGTACAGGTTCATTTCCGCTGGGAGTGCGAAAAAAGACGGCATCAAGCATGGGGTTTCCGTTCAAAATAAGGAAAGTGGACAGATATTTTCAAGTCTCAGAATTATAACACGATTTGAGAGACTAATACCAATTCTAATTGATAATTCCTCTTAAAAGGTTGGCTATTTTTCAGCACTGCTCGGTGCGGTTAGAAACCGCACCTACTGGGTGTGACGTGAGTGGGTTCGGTTAATGCGAGATAAACTTTTAGAAATGGTATAAGTCAAGGAATCGACAGGTGTGCGGTTGTGTAGGTATGAATCTCTCTGATCCTTGTGATCAAAGTTAATCGGCTATGAACTCTATAAGCCTGCGTGGTGGTTCGTAATTTGGATCAATTCTGAGAGCAGCTTCAGCAGCTTCCCTTGCTTCTTTAAAATGTCCACGTTTTAAGTAAGCAAGAGCAAGGTTAAAATACGCTTCTTCAAACTGTTCATCAATGTCAATCGCCTTTCTAAGTACTTCTATTGCCTTGGTATATTTTTCTTGTTCAATATAAACTGCCCCGAGATAACAGTAAGCCTCTTTAAACTCCGAATCAAGAGCAATGGTTTTCTTAAATTCTTCAATCGCTTTCTCGTATTGTTCTTCGCCAAAAAGCACCCATCCACTTCTATAGTACCTTTCTTTGATTTTTAACTTAAGCTCATCAGCAGGTGTGTAATTTGGGTTACGGCTTAACGCTTGTTTCACTTTCTTAACGGCAGCTTCAAGATCGCCTTTATTGAGATACTCGTGGCCTTGATTAACGAACCGCTCGTAATCAGGTTCAGGTTCTGGATCATCTGTATCATCATCAGGTTCAAGTTCTATATCATCAGGTTCTGGATCAGGGGATAACTCTTGAGCAGCCCTATTACTCAATTCTTGCATGCGACTGAGCCATTCGCGAACTGTAGGATCATGATTGTCTACATATTTTGCGTTGGCTTTCTCAACGACATGGATAACTGATTGGTGTTTGGATAGATCCCCAGATAACTCTTCTGCCCAGTCGCTATATGCCAGAGTTAGATAGTAGTAGGCGTTGATGTCATACCGGCTATTTTCATAACCAGTGGTAATTTTTTTGAAGACCTCAACCGGTTTGGAAAATAATGTTGAATCCATCTGAGCGGCTTCGTAATAGCATCTACCACACCAATAAAGTCCGTAGACCCTATCATCAACGGATAAATTCCTATTAAGAAGCTTCTCATAAACTTCAGCTGCCTTTAACCATTGTCTTTCCAATCGAAGTAGTCTTGCTTTGACAAAAAGTTCGCCAATAGGTTCCTTTGGTCTTCTCCTGTTTCTGTCAGGATTAGGAACCAGGTAGGTACGATGGTATGCCCTATATAATTTTTCTTTTCGATCTCCATCAGTAATACTATACATAGCTTCTTCATAGTATTTTCGAGCAGTTGCATAGTCCTTCGCTTCAAGATGGATTTCTGCTTTTCCGACGTAGGCATCCGTAACATATTCGCTTTTAGGGTATTGTTTGGTGATCTGTGTATAGCGTTCATAGGCATCGTGGATTTTGCCTTGTTCTTGTAAGTCGGATGCTTTTTTCAGCAATTGTTTTGCTCTATCGTCAGGTTCTGGACTTTCTGATTCACGTTGCCGATCCTCATCGTTTCTTTCATTGCGTTCTGCTTCCCCCGTCAATTCAGAAATACGTCGTTCTGCTTCCCCCGTCAATTCAGAATGTGGGAACCTTTCAACCAATTCTTGGAATTTCGCCAGAGCTGCATCGTAGTTCTCCTGTTGATAGTTAATTTCCGCAACCCTATAAAGTGTTTTTGGTATCCATTGACTTTTTGGAAATTTTTCTATCAATTGGGCGAATTTAAATTTTGCTTGATTATGCTCTTCAATTGCGTAAAGATTCTCTGCCCACAAGTAGGTGAGCTCTTCTTGATATTTGGCTACTTGTGTATCTGACGCAACTTTTTTGATATGTACGAGGGCCTGTTGGTTATGTCTGACATCGCTTGTGTTTTCAGCAAGTTTGTAGTAACACCACGCAATTTTGAGATTGACGAGGGTGGTGAAATCCGTATCAATGGCTTCAGTCTTCGCTCCAATTTTCTCCGATTCTTGTAGTGCCTTCGTGTATTTTGTGATCGCTATCTCGTAGTCTTCACGCTCATACAGCATTTCAGCTTCTTCAAAAAACTTCTTAACCTTGTTAGCATTTCCTAATACGAATGGCGCGAGGATGGCAAGAACTAAAGCGACTCCGCCGATAATACCCAATGTCCTATTGTTCATTATCGCCCCCTTGGTGGCTCTGGTCTTGGTGTTTGCGGTATAATCTTGAAGGTGAAATCTTTCGTTGCGAGGAATATTTTATCCATATCAAGCAATTGGACTTGCAAGGACTGTTCCCGCCCTTGTATTTTTTTCGCTGCGGTTACACGGATTCTAATAGTCTCTATACTCTTTTTTTTTAACTCAGAAATCAGTGTTGGTTTTATAAACGTTAACCCTGCAAAAGATGTGCGTTCACGCGGCTCAAGTCTAAGTTCTACATTGCGTGCTGTACCACCTTTATTGCTGATAGTGAGTCTAATATATCCTGTTTCATCGGCATCAAGGAAGTCGTTTCCAGACGGTTCCTCCAAAGAGGCTGCTATTGAGATAATTGGAGGCATCGGATCGGGCCAGGGGATGATTTCAAACCCTATGCCTGCGAAAATACCGAGCGCAATCACCCCCAAAATCACAGCATACCTCAGAATTGTCCTCCGTTTTCCCCGATTTTTCTCTCTATTTTTAGCGAACTTTATCAGTTGGATCAATTCACGTGTGGGCGGATGCTTTGGATTTCGCCTTAACGCTTCGTTTGCTGCAGCTTCTGCATCATCGAATGCTTCTATTCCGAGGTAAGCCTGCCCTAATCCATAGTGTGCCTCTACCGAATTAGGGTCTGCCTTTATCACCCGTTTGAATGCCGCAGCGGCTTGATTATACTGCCTGTTGTTAAGGAAAATCATACCGCGTTCTAAGTCTCGCTGCTTGTTCGGTATATCAAGAGCTGTTGTCTGTTCAGGTGCTTTCGCTGGACTCGAAGTGGGACGTGCACGTTTTATAGCCTCTAAAAGTTGACGCGCTGGTTGAGAGTTAGCATCGATTTTTAACGCCGCGTTCGCTGCGTTTTCTGCATCCTTGAGATTTCCGGTTTCAAGATAGACTTCACCTAAACTCGTGTGTGCAGCTACAAAGTTCGGATCCACAGTTATCGCCTTTTGGAACTCCGCAATCGCTTCAGTGTACATTTTCGCATCCCGATAAACGATACCGAGTTCGTAATGGGTCTCTTGCTTCGGCTTTACATCAACTGGTGAGACTATAGGTTGTTCCGGTTCTGGCGGCGCGGCGGTTTCCGTTTCTTGTGGCGATGCAGTGAAGCTTGGATCAACCGCTGCCAAAAACGAAATAAGTGGTTGATAATTCGGATCAACCGCCAAACCGTTTCTTGCCGTATCTCTTGCTTTTCCAAGTTCCTGTTGACCGAGATAAGCGAGTGCAAGGGAATGGTGTGCAGCGACATAAGTCGGATCCAACGTTATCGTTTTCTGAAGCGCATCTACAGCGCGAGGATACGACTCCATCTTGAGGAAGGTTAATCCTAAGTTGTAGTGGGCAGCTGTAAAGTCAGGATCGAGCGTTATCGCGCTTTGAAAGGCTGTGGCGGCTTCGCTATAGCGTTCATCGTTGAGATAAGTGATGCCTCTATTGTAATGTGCTTGCTTTATTGTGTTCGCGAGTTCGTGGGCAGTTTGATAACTCGGATCAATCCTTAATGTTTCCGTGACAGCGTGTGTTGCCGCTTCCAAATTACCCGATGCTCGGTGGGCACGTGCGAGGTTGTAGTGTGCGCTCTTGAGATTTGGAGAAATCGCTATGGCACGTTCCAGATGCGGAATCGCTTTGTCAGAGTGTCCCTGTTCAATGTAGGCACGACCGAGGTTATAATGTGCATCAACAAGATCTGGATCAAGGGCAATCGCGTTTTGCAATGCATCGATGGCGTTTTGATACGCCTTCATACCGATGTAGGCAGCACCCAGATGGGCATGGATATGCGTCTTTTCCAGAGGAGATTTCTGCGGGTTATCCCCTAAATCCGCGTCAAGCGTTATCGCTTGCTGAAATGCTGTAACCGCTTCAGTGTAACGTCCGCCATCTAAGTAGGTTTTGCCCTTGTCGTGATAAGCTTCCGTTATGGTGCCATGGAGGAGCAGCGTCGGTTGGTGAGTCGCGTCAAGTTCCAGTGCCGTTGTGACCGCACCACTCGCCTTTTCCAGTTCGCCCTGTTCGAGATAGGCACGGCAAAGCGCGCAGTGCCCCTCTATAAAATTCGCGTCCAGTTTTATGGCGGCTTCAAATTCAGGGATGGCTCTGTTGTATTGTCCGGCTTCCAGATAAGCGATACCGAGGTTATAGTGCGCTTCTGTTATAGCGTTCATTTTGAAAAACGATTGCCTTGAGCTTAGGTAATTTAGGGCTTATTTTACCAGATTTTCTTTATTTTTTCAAGGAAAAATTTGTTGAGTCAGGTTCGATTCTGAGGTATAATAGCGTCGCGGTTCGGGCTGAAAATCTCACGCATCCTGACGGGTACCCTCTATGCTGCGACGCTCTGTCCCCTTTGCTACGTCTGCTTCTCACCAGAAAATCCGGTGGCGGATTATTTGGCTTGGACTCCTGCTGATCCCCTTCAATAACTATTGGGTCTTCGCATCGCTGCGTTGGGATCAAGGCTTTCCAACAACGATGTCCCTCTTTTTCAATACCGTCTTCGCACTTGCCGTCTTGATAGCCCTCAATACAGCCCTGCACCGATTCGCACCACGTGCCGCGCTCACCCAAGGCGAACTCCTAACGCTCTATGCAATGCTGTCTGTTGCCTCAGCCATCTGTGGACACGATCTGTTTGAGGTAATTATTACCAATATTGCCACGGTTGGATGGCTGGCGACAGAGGAAAACGAGTGGAGCACGCTTTTTCATCGTTATATCCCAGACTGGCTTGCGCTGACGGATAAAAATAAATTGACCGTCTACTTTACAGGCGAGTCGAGCCTCTATCTACAGCCACATCTCCAAATGTGGTGGAAACCTACGCTGGCGTGGAGTGGGTTTATCATCGTCCTCCTTTCCACAACATTTTGCATCAACGTTATTCTACGCAGACAGTGGATTGAAGTCGAAAGGCTTAGCTATCCGATCATTGAGTTACCCTATCAGATGACAACAGCGCGTTTCTTCCGTTCAAAACCGTTGTGGGTCGGGATAATTCTCGCAGGCGGAATAGATGTCGTGAATGGACTCCATTTTCTGTTTCCAAACTTCCCTGGACTCGGCGGCGAATTCTACGATTTACGTCCGCTCTTTACAACGAAACCGTGGAACGCGATTGGCTGGACCCCAGTTGTTTTCTTTCCGTTCGTTATTGGGATGGCGTACTTCATACCTCTTGATCTTTCGTTTACATTCTGGTTCTTCTACATTTTCTGGAAATTCGAGATGATTTTCGGCAGTATCGCTGGCTTGCAGCGGATTCCGGGGTTCCCGTTCATTTTTGACCAGTCCTTTGGGGTCTGTGTTGGTGTGTTAGGCATGGCGTTATGGAGTGCGCGGCACCATCTCAGAGACGTTCTCAGACAGGCGTGGCGTGGAAAGAAAGAAAAGGCAGCAAAAGAACCGATTTCCTACCGTGCTGCGGTCTTAGGGCTCATCGGTGGATTTCTGCTATTGGCGGGTTTTTGGTGGATGGCGGGCATGTCTTTGTGGGTCGCAGTGCTTGTCTTTGCCATCCACCTAACGACAGTCACCGTTATCACTCGCGTCCGTGCTGAGCTGGGTCCACCGATCCACGATTTGCGTTCCATGGGACCCGATGTGCTGCTCCCCAAAATATTCGGAATGCGGCGGCTGGGTGGACAGAATTTGGCACTCTTTTCGCTCGTGTTCTGCTTCAACCGTGCGTATCGTGGCAATACCATGCCACATCAGTTAGAGGGTTTAAAATTGGCAGAACGCTCTCGAAGTTCGCCACGCCGCATTGCAATTGCTATGTTCCTTGCGATGGTGCTAAGTCCTTTTGCTGCGTTTTGGGGCGCACTTCATATCGGTTATGAGAGTGGAGCGATTGAAGTCTGGTCGGGTTCTGTGTTTAATCGCACACAGAATTGGCTCACAAACCCGATGCCTGTGAACATTCCGTCCGTAATTGCTATGGTCTGTGGACTTCTGTTTGCGTTTGGTCTGACCTTGATTCGACTTCGATTTTTCTGGTGGCCCTTGTATCCGATCGGGTATGCAATCTCTGGAACGTGGGCAGTGAATTTTTTTTGGTTCTCCGTCTTTATCAGTTATTTCATCAAGTTGGCAATCCTGCGTTTCGGTGGCATCCAGACGTTTCGGCGGGTTGCGCCGTTCTTTTTAGGACTGATTCTCGGAGAGTTCTTGGTCGGAAGTGTTTGGGGACTTCTCGGTATCTTCTTAGAGAAGCCGATGTATCGGTTTATATGGTAGATGGTTGTCAGCAGTCAGAGCGTTCTCTGCATTCACTTTCGATTGCCGGCACATAAGTTTTTCACTTGACAGAAGCACCTAAATTCTCTTAAAATGTAATCAGTTTCTCAATGGAAGTGTGTAGCGATATGTTCGCAGATTGAAGGTTTCTTGAACTTCTATGGCACAGATACAGCAGCTTCGTCGAATTACAATATGGGGTGTTGGCTTAATCGGGGGTTCCATTGGGCTTGCACTCAAGAAGAATGGGTTCCAGGGGCAACGCGTCGGGTTGGGACGGAACATCAATAGGCTCGAAAATGCACTCGCACGGGATGCCGTTGATGTCGTGACAACAGAGATAGAAGATGGGATTCGTGGAAGCGATCTTGTAGTGCTCTGTACACCCGTGGAATTGATTCCTGAATTGGTTCAACGTATCGTTGAATCCGTTGCGCCAGAGCACCGGATTGTATTGACAGATGCCGGTAGCACGAAGTCTGTGTTGGTGAAGTCCGTTGAGGAATGTCTGCAGACGCACGCTTCAGATGCTCTCTCTTTTATAGGTGGACACCCGATGGCAGGTTCACACGAAACAGGTGTAGACGCGGCGTGTGCAACGCTTTTTGAAAACGCAAAGTGTATTTTGACCCCCACAGAAAACAGCGATCCTGATGCCTTGCAGCTGGTTAAGAGTCTTTGGGAATTTGTCGGCGCAGTGCCGTATCTCCTTTCACCTAAAACACATGACCAACTCATCGGTGCCGCAAGCCACCTACCCCATCTCATTGCAAGTATACTCGCGAATACTGTTGCGAATGTCGAAATCCAAGAGGGTAAAGCATTGGACTTTACAGCGACCGGCTTTCGAGATTCCACCCGTATCGCCGCCGGTTCACCTGACTTGTGGACCGGTATTTTTACGCAGAACAGCGATGCCCTCTTAGCATTAATTGAGGACATCGTTGCCAATTTAACGGAATTCAAAACCTTACTTCAAACAGACAATCTTGCTGAGATTGAACGTGTGCTTGTTGAAGCACAGACTATCGTTAAAAAACGCAGGGAAGTGTTAGGAGGCGCATGAAAAAGATTGGACCTCAGGTGACGATTGCGATGGATGGACCCGCTGGGTCTGGGAAAAGCACAGTGGCTCGACGGATCGCAGAGAGACTTGGATTGCTCTACCTCGATTCTGGAGCCATGTACCGAGCCGTAACTGTATTGGCAATAGCGGATAGCCTACCAGCGGATAGCCCGAAGTTGATAGAACAGGTGAAAGCGTGTCATATCGAATTTAGAGATAACGGCAAAACGATCTTACTCAATGCTGAAGATGTATCTGTTCAGATCCGGACACCGGCTGTTAATAGGTTGGTTGCAGATGTCGCGAAGATCCCAGAGATTCGTCACGAAATCGTCGGACACCAACAGCGGATTGGTGCTGAGGGAAGCATCGTTGCTGAGGGACGGGATTTAACAACGATCGTCTTTCCCAACGCTGATTTTAAGTTCTATCTGGATGCCTCCGTGAAAGAGCGGGCAAAACGTAGACTCGCTGAACTTCAGGCGCAAAATGTGGATACAACAGTAGCAGCAGTTGAGGCAGAGATTCGCGAACGCGACGAAAAAGATACAACACGAGAACACAGTCCGTTACGCGCCGCCGATGATGCTATTATCGTGGATACGACAGATAAGACGATTGAGGAAGTGGTCGACTTTATTATTGCGCAAGTGTGCGGAAATCAGGAGTAATAGGAGAGTAGAAGGGGTTTGTAACCCCTCTGTTTTTATGTGGTATACCAATAATCAGTTCTGGACACCGCGTTCAATTTACCGATGGGGGCATCGGCTTACGAGCCTTTTCTGTAAAACCGTGGGTCGCCTTGAGGCGCACGGCGTTGGGCATATTCCGAGGGAAGGTGGCGTGTTACTCATTTCAAATCACGTCAGTTTCCTTGATCCTGTGATCATTGGCTCTGCTGCGAACCGTGAAATTCATTTCATGGCACGCAGTACAGCGTTCGATATCCCCGGTTTAGGGAAACTCATTTCGGTTTATAATGCTTATCCTGTGAATAGAGGCGCGCCTGACTTAGGGGCACTGCGAAGAACGATCTCGCTTTTGCAAGATGGGAATGTTGTGCTTATGTTTCCAGAGGGGACCCGTAGCGTTGATGGGACGCTGGGTAAAGCGCGCGATGGTGCCTGCTTTATTGCACACCGAGCCGGTGTTCCGACTATCCCGGTTTTTCACAGCGGCGCAGAACGGGTTTTGCCACGCAACAGTAAACGCTTGCGCCGATCAAAACTAAGAGTCATTTTCGGTGAACCGCTTGAACTCACCGCCGAGGAATTCGAGACGAGACGTGAGATGTATCAGCACATGGGGAATCAGATGATGGAAGCGATTGCGGATTTGCGGGATCAGATGCTCAATTTGTAGGGTTCGCAAGAATTAATAACACATCACCCTCTTGGACTTGATAGGTTTTACCCTCAGATCGCAGCAACCCTCTGTTTCGCGCTTCGGGATAACTCCCGCATCCGATTAAGTCTGTCCAGTGAATTGTTTCCGAACGAATGAAAGCCTTCGCGAAATCGGTGTGGACGCGCCCAGCTGCGTCGACAGCAGTTTGCCCTTCCCGCAAAGTCCAGGCGCGGGACTCCGTTGGGTTGATTGTGAAGAACGTGAGAAGCCCTAACAAATTATACGAGGTCTGAATAAATCGTTCTAAAGCCGACTCTTGTAATCCCAATTCTTCCATGAAAATTTCCGCATCGGCATCCTCAAGTTGTGAGAGTTCCATTTCTAACTGTGCGGCGAGCACGATGACTGCTGTTTGCGGCTCCACCTCGTATTTCCTGAAGTGTTTGAGAATGTCATCAACTGCGTCCAAGTGTGTTTCACCGATGTTGCACACCAGCAGCAACGGTTTCTGCGTCAGGAACCCATAACCGCGTATCAATTTTTCCTCATTGGCGGATAGGTCGAGGACACGGAGCGGTTTGCCGTCTTCCAAGGTCTGCTGACACACTTCTAAAAGTCGGATTTCGCTTTGGAGTTCTGGTAGTTTCTGGCTTTGAAATTGCTTGCGGAGTCGTGTAAGTCTGCCTTCAACGATCTGTAGGTCGGCGAGTGCGAACTCAAGAGAGACACTCTCAATATCACGTTCGGCATCAATGCTGCCATCGACATGTGGGACTGTTTCATCTTCAAACAGTCTGACGACATGTGCAAGCGCGTCAACTATGCGGAGGGAGGCGAGCGTTCCAGTATCCAGCTCTGCTTGCTCCACATCCGATTTCGTTACGCCAGCGACATCTACATAGTCAATTGTCGCGTGGGTTATTTTTTTAGATTGCAATATTTCTGCTAACTGCTCCAAACGTTCATCTGGGACATTAGCCGTGCTGAGGTTTATCTGACCACGGTTCGTGTAGCCTCCAATTTCTGCATTGGAGTGGGCTAAGGTATTGAACACCGTGGTTTTTCCGACTTGCGGTCTACCGACAATTCCTATCTTCATGTTTTACCTTTATCCATAAAAAACCTATTGACGACATCTGCGTAAACTGGTAATATAAGCGTTAGATACAGAATCCAACCCCGAGGTGAATCAGATATGGCTGCCGAGCAAGCCGGATGGAAACGGCATATCGTTAAAGTTTTAACACTTCTCTTAATCCTCACAGTGTGCCTTGCGGTTTTACAATGGTTTATTATCAAAGAGTTATTCGGTTTTGGTACAGATATGGTAAGAGATGCCTTGATTCGACAGGCACCTGAAGGCGTTGATCGATATGACATTGAGGCTACGTTTGACCGGGTCAAAACTGCGGGTATGCAGCTGCCCTTCAGTTTCCTCACCCGGAAAATCAGTCTCCGCAAGATTCGAGCTGTCGGCAGATACGCAATAGAAGCCAACAGAGATGAGGTCTGGGACGCTGATGAGATTAACACACTCCTTCGGATGATGAATGCCTCTGTCGGATTTAAAGGAGGAAACGAGTGACTTGCAATAGCGTTTTGCAAACGACACGTGAACAATGCAAACACACCTAACGCCCCCCTATGAGAAATTCGCCTACGCTTATGACCGTATGATGACCAATGTGAACTATACCCGTTGGACCCATTACATTGAGTCGCTTTTCGATAGGTATGATTGTAAACCGCGCCGCGTCCTTGATTTGGCTTGTGGGACTTGTGCCTTGACGATTCAACTTGCCTTAAAAGGCTATAAAATGGCAGGGGTAGATCGGGCGGCGGGCATGCTGGAAATCGCTAAGAAGAAGGTAGCCGCGCACGATCTGAACATCGGATTGCATCACGGCGATATGCGCGATTTTCACCTCAGCCAACGGTTTGACGCTATCCTTTGCACCTATGACAGCATTAACTATGCCTACGATGAGGACGAACTCAGTCAGGTCTTTGAGTGCGTTGCTGAGCATCTCGAACCCGATGGCTTGTTTATTTTTGACGTGACAACAGAACGGAACATTGTTGAGCATTTCCACAACAAAACGTTCGCCGCAAACCATGAGGATTATACCTACATTTGGAAAAATAATTATCTCTATCACAGCAAAATGTGCCGTACACTGCTAACCTTTTTTATCCGTGAAGGTGAGTTATTTAGACGCTATGAGGAGGTACATCAACAACGCATCTATGAAGTTCCTGTTATTAATGATCTCCTCAAAAAGGCGGGTTATAAACCGCTGAGTGCCTACGATATGTATACCTTCAGTCGTTGGAACCGGTATTCAGATCGGATTAATTTTACAGCACGCTTGGAAACCTGATTATAAACCTTCGGCAATCAGATCGCCAACCTCCTCTGTCGTATAACCCATTCTTCCAGCACCGAGGTCTTTGATTTTACCACTCGCCAACAGATCGCTGATGGATTGATCCACCTTTGCTGCTGCCGCTGCGTGTCCGAGGTGGTCTAACATCATTCCAGCTGCGCCTATCGCTGCGATTGGATTAATCTCATTTTTGCCGGTATAACGGGGCGCGGAGCCGTGAATCGGTTCAAACATAGCGACGCTCTCTGGGTTTAGATTACCGGATGCTGCGATCCCCATGCCACCCTGAATCATCGCGCCGAGATCGGTGATGATATCGCCAAACATATTGCATGTCACAATGACATCGAACCACTCTGGATTTTTCACCATCCACATCGTCGTTGCGTCAACAAAAGCGTATTCTTTTTTTGTATCGGGATAATCTTCACCAACTTCGTCAAAAACGCGTCGCCAGAGGTCATGAGCGTAAGTCAAAACGTTTGCCTTATCGCAGAGCGTCAGCGTATTCTCTTTATTGCGCTTTTGGGTGAGTTCATAAGCATAACGAACACAGCGTTCTACACCTTTGTAGGTATTGATCATCTCCTGGATGGCGACTTCATCGCGCGTCCCACGTTTCAGGAAACCGCCTATGCCGGCGTATAGACCTTCAGTATTTTCGCGAACGATAATAAAGTCAATGTCCTCAGGTCCTTTATCTTTCAGTGGTGTCGGCACGCCAGGATAAAGTTTAACAGGACGGAGGTTGATGTAGAGATCGAGTTCAAACCGGACCTTTAGCAGGATACCTTTCTCTAAAATCCCGGGTTTGACATCCGGGTGGCCGATAGCACCGAGGTAAATAGCGTCGAGTCCCCGAAGTTCTTCTAAAACCGAATCGGGTAACACTTCACCCGTACTGAGATACCGGTCGCCACCGACATCGTATTCAACTGTTTCGTACTGTATGCCTGCTTCTGCGGCTGCTGCCCCGAAGACTTTCATTGCTTCCCGTGTCACTTCGGGGCCGATGCCATCGCCCGGGATGAGACCGATTTTATACATGAATTTCCTCCAAATGTTGGGATCGTAATCTAAATTTGTTCTAAGAAAACTGGGTTCCTAATATTTTACTACATCTGGGGCGATATTGCAAATTAGGTGTTATTAGGTTTTTACTTGCCGTTATTGTAAATTCATGTTATACTTATCGTACCATTTTAACGAGGAGAACTATGGACGAAAAAGTGTCGCAAAAAGTGTTTATTGTACACGGACATGACGAAGTAGCCAAAATAGCCACCGCAAGGTTTGTCCAAAGACTTGACTTAGAGGCAGTCATACTTGATGAACAGCCCAGTGAAGGTTTGACGATCATTGAAAAATTTGAAAGATACGCCAGAAATGCCAACTTTGCAATTGTCCTGATGACCCCCGACGATGTTGGTGCTCCTATTCAAAAGAAGAACGATCTCAAACTCAGAGCACGGCAAAATGTTATCTTTGAACTCGGATATTTTTTCCATGCGTTAGGGCGTAAAGGTGTTTGTGCCCTCTATAAAGAAGGCGTTGAGCTCCCCTCAGATATTTACGGCGTTGTTTATGTGCTTATGGATGAGCTTGGTGCATGGCAGTTGAAGTTAGCAAGAGAAATGAAACAGGCGGGACTATCTTTCGATGCAAACAAACTTTTATAAAATAGAGAATTTGAAAACCCTTAACAGGATTTTTGTAAGGTGGTCCTTCCACAATAGAGTTGACCTACCAATGGATTAATGCTATAATCAATACAGTGTTCTCACCTTATATGAATAAGTGTCTCCGCGTGCCGCATCGGCATAAGAATGGAGGAGAATCATGGATGAAAAAAATCGGCGGACAGTGTTTATTTCCTATATACATGACGACAAAGAAGCTGCAACAACTCTTGCTGAGTTCATCAAGAAATTAGGTTTAAAGCCAATCGTTCTTGACGAACAACCCAGCAAGGGACAAACAATTATTGATAAGTTTGAAGAACATGCAGACGAAGCGGGTTTCGCAATTGTCTTGTTAACTCCCGATGACGTTGGATCTTCAAAGGCAACAGGAGAACGCAGACTCAGAGCACGCCAGAATGTGATTTTGGAACTCGGCTACTTCTTTGGGAGCTTAGGTAGTGAACGCGTGTGTGCTTTGTATAAAGGAGGCGTTGAGTTACTATCGGACATCTCTGGTCTAATTTATATCCCTATGGATAGTGACAACAATTGGCAATTGAAAATCGGGAAAGAAATGATGAACGCAGGGCTACCCGTTGAATCACAGGAAAGACCTGTAGAGGAGCCTCTTCATTATCATGAAGAAGTCGCTATCTAAATCTGAACCGGAGGGAGTTATCGAATCCTTCCGCGCAAACTTACGCTGCGTTGGCATAAAAGTAGAGGCGAAACTATGGAAGAAAAGACACTGCCGAAATTGCGCGAAAGCAGAGAAGAAGCCGAGAAGAAAATACAAGAGCGAATTGAGAAAGGACAACAACTCCGCGATAGACAAATTGATTCACGAAATGAATATAGTCTTGCTCTAAATGCTCATGGAAACTGGTCACGCCATAATAAAAACCTTTTGTTACAACTATTTGATGGCTCTTTAGTGGCAGAGGAGTACGCTAGATGCTGCATTTTTCCTCCTATAGGAATAGTTTCGTCTCCAAATACAGAGGAAAGAGTCGAGTTTTCAAGGGATTTGACTAGGTACAGAGAAAATGTAGACAGGGACATCAATTACTTAATGGGAATTCAAAATCAACTTGAACTTTTTGATGAACCAGCACCTTTTACACGCAACTTTGGGGACAAGATATTCATTGTCCACGGACATAACGAAGCTGCAAAACACAAGATTGCAAGGTTCGTCACTGACTTGGATCTAACTGCAACCATACTTGACGAGCAGCCAAGCAAAGGTCAAACAATCATTGATAAGTTTGAAGAGCACGCAGAAGAAGCAGGTTTTGCAATTGTTCTGCTGACTGCTGATGATGTTGGCGCGCCAAAAGATAAAACAGATGAATCCAAACCGAGGGCACGTCAGAATGTTATCTTGGAACTCGGCTACTTTTTGTGTGGGTTAGGGCGTGATCGTGTATGTATTCTCTATGAAGAAGGGGTTGAACTACCCTCAGACATTCACGGAATAATCTACGTGCAGATGGATGATCGCGGGGCCTGGAAAATGGAATTGGCTCAAGAAATAGCCTCCGTTGGTATAACTATTGATATGAACAAGCTCCTCCCGAATAGATAAACTTGTAGAGGCCCCTCTGCACAGCGTTAAAAGGAAATCCCCATGCCCACGCTCGACTTCAAAGGTAAACAATTCATCTACGGACACCACCTCACCGTCCCCATCTGCACCTTACAGACAGACGCAGACAAATCCCTCACCAATGACAAGGATCCATCACTCAACGATAATCTCATCATCCACGGCGACAACCTGCATGCCCTAAAAGCACTCCTCCCGAAATATGCTGGCAAAGTCAAGTGTATCTACATCGATCCCCCCTACAACACCGGCAACGAAGGTTGGGTTTACAATGATAATGTCAACAGTCCGATGATGCAAGCGTGGTTAGAGAAGCACAGTCCTATTGACGTTGAGGATTTAGAGCGTCACGATAAATGGTTGTGCATGATGTGGCCTCGGCTCCATTTATTGCGGGAGTTGCTAACGGAGGATGGTGCTATTTTCATCTCTATTGATGATAATGAAGTGCATCGCCTGCGCGCGATCATGGATGACATTTTTGATGCAAAAGATATTTTTCCGAAGGGAAATTTTGTCGGACAATTTATCTGGGCAGCTCGAATAAAAAACAACTCTCGGCTTTTTTCCAATTCACACGATTATATCCTGTGCTACCTCAAAAATCATGAGTATCTGAATGAACAGCGAACCTCATGGCGCGTGCGGAAACAGGGACTTGATGATGTCTACAAGAAACATATAGAACTTGGACGAAAGCACGGACAAGACTTTCCAAAGATTGAGAAAGAATTGGCAGCATGGTTTAGTGGATTATCTGATGTTGACCCCGCTAAGAGACATAGAGATTACCGCTATGTGGATAACCGGGGACCTTATAGTTCTACCAGTACTTCTCCGCCAGTTAGCGGAAAAGACAGGTATCCAGTAATTCACCCGATTACGAACAAGCCATGTACTGTTCCCATAAACGGATGGCGTTACACCCAAGAAAGAATGAAAGAACTTATCGCAGATGATCGTATCCTCTTTGGGAGTAACGAAAAAACTGTGCCCAGACGCAAACATTACCTAAGGGAAACTGAGTATGAGACACCCTATAGCGTCTTTTACAAAGATGCCCAAGGGGCAACACAACGATTAAATAGGATACTTGGTAAGGTTTTCCCATTTCCTAAAGATGAAGGAATATTAAAATCAATTTTTGAGGCGGCGACTGGTCCTAACGACATTATCCTTGACTCTTTTGCTGGTAGCGGCACAACCGCCCATGCTGTCCTATCTCTCAATAAAGAAGATGGAGGTAACCGAAAGTTTATTCTTGTTGAATGTGAAGACTACGCAGATACCATCACTGCAGAACGCGTCCGCCGCGTCATTAACGGAGTTGAAAATGTCAAAGATGAAACCCTCAGAAACGGCCTCGGCGGCTCCTTTACCTACTGCACCCTCGGTGAACCGATTGACGAGGAAGGTATGCTCACGGGTGAGACGCTCCCCTCTTACGAAACTTTAGCACACTATATCGCTTATACTGCCACCGGTAGCGCGTTGACTTCCATTGAAAAGCGGAAAGATTACTGCTTTGGCGAAACCGACAACATCCGTTTCTATCTTATCTATGAACGATCATTGGAATTTCTGGAGAGCAATGCGTCGGCATTAGATGGGGCGCGTGCCGAGCAGATCGCCAAAACGTGCCAAGAAACCGGTAAAAAGGCTTACGTCTATGCACCACAGAAATTCGTCAGTCAGAAAGAACTAACGGATATGGGAATCACGTTCTGCCAGCTGCCTTACAGCATCCATCGCATTGCGGAGGCGTAAAGCGCGATTTCCGTTGTTCATATTTGATTTGACCTGACCATAAATTCGTGCTACACTTATTGTGTAATTTTCTTAAAGGAGGACAGAACCCATGACACAAAACTATACCGCAGTTATTCAACAGGACGAAGGCTGGTGGATCGGATGGATACAAGAAATTCCCGGTGTGAATGGCCAAGAACGGACTAAAGACGAATTACTTGAAGCACTACGAATTACGCTCCTGGAAATGGTAGAATACAATCGTAAAGAGGCTATCAAGGCTGCAAAAGTTGAGCATGAGGAAGTCACTATCCAGATATGAAACGAAGGACGTTGGTTAGGCATCTCAGGAGGCATGGTTGTTATTTTATTCGAGAAGGCGGCCGGCACTCACAGTGGGGTAAGAGGCATATAGGTGTTCAAGTCTCAACTGCTGTGCCTCGCCATAATGAGATTGGTAAGTGGCTTGTTGAGAAAATCTGTAAAGATTTAAAAATTCCACCTCCATAGTCAGATCAATCCACTTTTCAGTTAAGTGATCACACAATGGAACTCAAAGACTATCAGCAACAAGCATTAGATACACTGGATCGCTATCTGCAAGCATTAGAGGAAGCCCACCAGCAAGCAGATAAAGCCGCCGCATATCTCGCATCAGATGATGTTCCAGACTTCTTGATGGAGCAAGCAGCGAATTTAGTAGCGCGAGCGGAGGACTATCCGCACATTGCATGGGAAAATTTACGAAAAGCAGCTGCCCTACCGAGCGTTACAGACGCACAAGGGCAAGAACTGATTCCAAAACACATTTCGCGTGAAAGTGCCGCCGGTGAACCGATTCCGCATGTCTGCCTAAAAGTGCCAACGGGGGGTGGAAAAACCCTGTTAGGTGTAGACGCGGTGCGTCGCTTGAAACTCGGCACCGGGTTTGTGCTGTGGCTCGTCCCCACGAAAGCCATCTATACACAAACTTATGACGCTTTTCGGAACAGAGAGCATCCGTATCGGCAGATTTTGGACCGCGCTTCCGGTGACCGCGTCAAGCTGCTTCAGAAAGACGATAGATTCACGAAGCACGATGTTGAGAACTACCTCTGTGTCATGCTCCTCATGCTCCCCGCCGCAAACCGAAACCGAAACAAGGAATTCCTTAAGATTTTCCGTGATACTGGCGGTTATGCCTCCTTTTTTCCCGTTGAAGATGATGTCCGAGAACATCAGGCATTATCGGAAAAGCATCCTGACCTTGAAACAGCAACGGACACTCAACCGCAACAGCCTCGACTTACAGTGAATCCAGCAGACAGACTCATCAAACAGAGTCTTTTTAATGTGCTGAAGTTGCTGCGTCCCACCGTGATTTTAGATGAAGCACACAAGGCTTACGGGAGTAGGAACGCCAAAAATAACGAGCAGTTTGTAGAGGCGGTCAATCGGCTCAATCCGCGTTTTGTCCTTGAACTTTCTGCCACCCCAAAACTCGGCATCAGTAACATTCTCGTCAACATTTCCGGCCTTGCACTTAAAGACGAAGAAATGATTAAACTCCCGATCCAACTCCGAAATTTCCCGAATTCTGATTGGAAGTATACCCTCGCGCAGACGAAGGTAGAACGTGATAAACTTGAGGAAACGACGAAATGGTTCCAGCAAGTAGAAAACCGCTATATTCGTCCGATCGCCGTGATTCGTGTAGATCGCACTGGCAAAAACCAGCGTGATGGGGTCCGGGTACACGCCGAAGATGCCCGCGAAGAACTTATTGACGTTTTGGGTGTGCCGACAGAACAAGTAAAAGTGAAATCGTCAGAACAAGATGAGCTTTCGGGAATAGACCTCCTGAGTCCGTTTTGCCCTGTCCGTTATATCATTACCAAAGATGCCTTGAAAGAGGGGTGGGATTGCCCCTTTGCTTACCTGCTCGCGCTTCTTGATAACACCACCGCAGCAACAGCAATGACGCAGCTCATCGGCAGAGTTATGCGTCAACCCTATGCCCGCGCTACAAACCAACCTGAATTGGATAGTTGTTATATCTTCTGTTACAATCAGAAAGTTAAAGATGCAGTGGCAAACGTCAAGCAAGGATTAGAGGCAGAAGGGCTGACAGGATTGGGCAATTTTGTTGAAGGACCGGGTACGGAGCATGTTCAGCGAACCATCAAACGAAAGCAAGCATACCGTGATACAGACATCTTTCTGCCGCGCGTCCTGCATAAACACGGACGAAACTGGCGAGAGCTCAATTATGAGCGTGACATCCTGAGTGCAATTGACTATCATCAACTTGGTGCGATAGCCCCTATCAACTTAGGAGCGGAGGCACAACTCCAAGAAATTCGCGCCACTATCCACCTCCAAGACGAAGCGGTAATTAATAAAAAGTTGCAAGCGAGTGCAACGCATAACTTAGAGGTAGCGTTTTTCGTGCGACGATTGGGAGATGTCCTGCCGAACCCGTGGCACGCCGCACGCATCGTAAAGGCAACGCTCGCTGCCTACCGTGAAGAAGGCACTGACGATGAAACATTGTATACACATCGGTTGTATCTCTCCGAGTACTTGAAACGCCATCTGCGCGATCGCATTGACAAACTCGCTGAAGCCGTTTTTCGGGAGAAGTTGGAAGACGGGAAAATCCAGTTTAACCTACAAGCAGATGCCGCGTTAAACTACCAGATGGAAAAAACTCTCATGGTTAATCTTACACCTGAAGCAAGACCGATGACGCATCCACACGGGGATCCGTTGCAGCTGAACCTATTTGAACAAGTGTTTGAAGCAGAATTCAACAATTTAGAAACAGATTTCGCGCTCTACTTGGACAAACAGAACGCGATTCAGTGGTGGCACCGCATCGCTGCGAAGCAGGGATATTTCTTGCAAGGGTGGCGACGCGATCGCGTCTACCCAGATTTTATCGCTTGTCTCCAACGGAGTCAAACGGGACCGCAACGCCTCTGTATCTTTGAGACTAAAGGACAACACCTTGAAGGCAATAGCGACACGACCTATAAACAGGAGCTCATTCAAGCGTTGGAAACAGCCTATCAAAACGCTACATCACACGGCACAATGGACATTACCTCTCCTAATAACAGAACAATGTCTTTCCGAATGCTATTTGAAGATTCTTGGCGTGAAACAGTGAATGAGACCTTGGAGAAATACATTGATTAGCGAAGCGCGCCTGAAAACTATTCTCAGTCAATTTCACCAACAACGTATCCTTGTCATCGGAGATTTCTATCTTGATGCCTACTGGCACATAGATAAAACGCAGTCTACGCTGTCTCTGGAAACACCGTGGCATACCAACCCGGTCGTTGCGCAACGCTATAGTCCCGGCGCAGCAGGGACTGTCACAAATAACCTGAAGGCGTTGGGTGTGGGTAACGTCTACACCCTTGGGGTCATAGGTGAGGACGGATTTGGAGGAACGCTGCTGAATCGTTTAGAGGCGAACGGGTGTTTGACCGATTTTATGGTACAGGTGCCGGATTTGGTCACGCCTACCTACCTCAAACCGATACATCGCGGTTATGAAGGCGTGGAGACAGAGGGACCCCGGTTCGATATTGAGAACCAATCCCCAATGGTAGAAGATGTTGAGACCGCAGTTATTGAGGCCCTGAAAGCCTGTCTTCCGCTTGTTGACGGTATAATCGTTGGAGACCAGATGCCGCATGAAAATTTAGGTGTTATTACCAACCGAGTGAGAGAAGCACTCTGTGAGCTGGCGGCGGCGTTTCCTGAAAAGATTTTTTTCGCCGACTCCCGGACGCGGATTGGCGCGTATCGGAATGTGATCATTAAGCCGAACCGGTTTGAGGCAAAGCGTGCTGTTCAGCCGGGGTGGCGCGGACACGAAGTTGACATCGCGATGGCGAAACAGTGTGCCATCGCGCTCGCGGCGCAGACCCAAAATACGGTATACGTCACTCTCGGCGAAAACGGTATTCTTGTCTGTTGTGAAGGAAAATTTACGCATATCCCAGGCATCCCTGTTGATAGTGAGATTGATCCGGTTGGCGCGGGAGACAGTGTTTCTGCTGGACTTGTTGCGTCGCTTTGTAGTTTGCGCCCTTCACGAGGAGGTGCTGCAGCTATTGAGGCGGCTTATGTCGGGAATCTGGTGGCTTCAATTACGGTCACCAAAATCGGAACGACTGGTACAGCTTCACCGGCGGAGATCCTTGAACGCCATCGGAACTGTATAAACCTATGAATGTCCTTGATGCAATAACCCAACGCCGAAGCCATCGCGGAACATTTCAGAAGCGCGATATAGAAACTGATGACCTCGAAAAACTCATTGCGGCTGCACGATGGGCACCCTCTCCCTTTAATGTCCAACCTTGGGAACTTGTGTTGATTCAGGAGACAGCAGGAAAATCGGCACTCGCTGATCTGACGGAGCGTGCCGTTATTACGCAATTCAAGGATGCCAACTTTCTTGATGACAATAGCCGTTGGATGCGTCTCACAGAAAAAGAATGGCAAGAACTGGGTGATGGTGTCTTGCTCGCAGACCACGTGACGCTACCAAAACCCCTTCAGGATGCCCCAGAAAAATTATTGCAGAGCCTCTTAAAAAACGCCAAGTCATTTACACTTTTAGGGCATCTGGGAGCTGGGAAGATACCGGCTAAGGAGATTTCGCTGCAGGTGCGCGAGGCACCGCTACTTATGCTGGTTACGATGAATTGCAAGAGATATCCGCCCGGTGAAGGTGGGTCCCGATGGATGTGGTTGAGTATGGGAATGTTAATTCAGAACATCCTTCTCGCAGCGACAGCGTTAGACATCGGTGTGCAGTTTGTCAGTGCGCCTTTAGAACGTTCAACGGATCGTGAACAGATTCGCCAGCTTTTCAATATTCCTATCTTTCATGAGGTAATTACACTTCTCAGACTCGGATATGTTGAAAAAGAGACCGAAAGCGCTGTCCGATTGCCGACCTCGGAGTTCGTGCATTTTGAGAAGGTGAAGTAGGTGTTGAATCTTAGTGATATGGGCGGGCAGGGAACCCGCCTCGACGGGAACTGGGTGTCTTAAACTGCGCGGTTCTGCAAGAGTTCTTTCAATGTCGCTTTCTTCTTTTTCAGGCGTCGTTTTTGGCGTTGACGGATTTGCGTCCGACGCCGGACCAGCCCGCTTTTACTCCGTGGCATAATTTTACCCCCTTTCTTCGATCGTTTTGGCAAGGTACATGAGTACCGATGAACACTGTGCTTCTATCTCTGTCATTGCAATACGCAACTCTGTGTCTGAGCGCGCGTGTAACTGAAGTCGTTCTTCGGTGATTTTCACATAGCGTTCGTTCTCTATATCAATAAATTCGATCTGCTCTTCGCTTTCGCTTACCAAAGCGTAATTGAGAAGACCGTTTTGTGAAGCCACTTTGTCTGTTTGTTCTTTAAAATTTTCCTTTATTGCCAGCCCTGTGAAATTTTTGTAGAGTGCTCGAGCTGGAAGTTCGTCGGGTGAGAAGGATAACGGCTGTGGGGCTGCTTCCAGCATAAGTGTTTCAAGGCTCTCAACAGGTGCCGGATCTAACGCTGCTTCTATTGTTGCATTCACCTCTGGTTCGTCCCGATTCGGAGCAGCATACTCAATATAGGTTTCTGTTTCGACATCCATTGCATCTAAGGCCGGAGGTGTCGTTTCAGTATCATTGCCTTTCTGGCGTTTGTTATCAATGGGAGTATCCGAAAAGACAGAGGTCTGTTGAGGCGAGGATGCTTCCAAATCTTCGTGCTCTAATACGTCTGAAAGAATTTCTTTTACACCATCACGCCATTCGATAATTAAGTCTTGTTCCTCTACAAGCACCCGTAACGTTTCAATACCGATGGCTTGGATCATTGGGTGAAATGCTAATATTTCCGGCGGTGCTGCCTCAAAAAGGGAGCGCGTCACATAAGCCACCTCGGCAAGGTTTCGGTTGCCGGTCAACTTGAGACGAGTTTCACATGCTGTGAGTGCTTGTCTAAGGTTTCGCATGAATTCCGGTGTAACCAGATGTGGAAGTACCTCTAACCGAAAGTTCTCACACGCTGTCTCCGCGTCCGATGTTGAAGCGGGTTGCTCCATGATCGCCATTTCTGTGTCCAATGCGTTTCGCGGGAAAATTGGGCTCACTTCAACTGATTCGTTTGTAGGTGTATCTCGCCCCTCTACTTCGTAATCACTGAGGAGTTCCATTACCTGTGTATACATCAGTTCGGGATCGAAAAGTACGCCTTCAAGTTCAGGTTCATGGAGCAGTTGTCGGCTCTGTGCAATGCAGGCATGTAAATGCTCTTCTTCTGATTTTTCGTAGCGGAGTCTGCGTTGCTTTTCGACGGCAAGCTGCTTCTGCCTGGATTTCTGGTAGCGCTTTCGTTTTTCACGTTTTCGTGCCACATTTGCGGAGCGGCGTCCCTTTTTCTTAGCCATGGTAATGTATTTCTGTTATGAGTGTAGTTATTTGGTGAACGCTTCGATAACTGTTTATATTCTCACAGTGTATAGCACCAAGTTTAACACATAACTTTAAGTATATATCAACACATTTTCATTGTCAAGTCTAAATTTATTTGGATTTTTGTATAGGTAATTTGATTAATTGTCAAATATTGGGTATAATTATAGAAACATTTGTGGAAAAGGCGCGGATTATTCGTGCGTTTTCTAAAAGGTATCTATATTATGTTAAATTATCACTGGTTGTGAAATCGGTGCGGACAGTCTGGCATTTACGCCAAAATTATAGGGGAGACCTATGTATTACAAGAATCATATTAACCCAGTTATCCTAACACTCATTATTATTATGAGTGTTTTGATGTGCGCGTTTACAACCGTTATGGCGGACCAACATTCCGAAGCGGGAGAAGAAGCGGAAGCCACGGACGAGGCTGAAGCATCTGAAGAGGCAGAAGGGACGGATGAAGCTGAAGCAGCTACGGCAGAGGAACCTGTAAGGCTTGAGGAGCTTGTTGTTGTGGGTACCCGTGCGCAGCCACGCTCCGTCTTGGATTCGGCAGTCCCGATCGATATCGTGTCAAACGAATCCTTTGAAAAGCAGGGCGGCGCGGATCTACCGGATCTGCTGAGAACTTTGGTGCCCTCCTATAACGTCAATACACAGCCGATTAGTGATGCGTCAACAGTGGTCCGTCCGGCGAATTTACGGGGACTCGCTCCAGACCATACATTGGTACTCGTTAATAACAAGCGGCGCCACCGTGCCGCAGTGATTCACTGGCTCGGGAACGGTTTATCTGATGGCTCACAGGGACCTGACCTCGCACCTATTCCGGCGATTGCCCTGCAACAGGTAGAGGTCCTCCGTGATGGCGCATCCGCACAATACGGTTCTGATGCCATTGCTGGTGTGATGAATTTTCGATTGAAAGACAACTATGAAGGCGGATCGATTGAATTTAAACCCGGTATCTACCAAGAGGGCGACGGTAGGCAATTTGCAATCGCTGGCAACATCGGTTTAGGAAATCCGGACGCATGGACTAGCCTCAGTGTAGAATACGGTGGCGCGGATCCAACCATCCGGTCTGTCCAACGTACGGATGCCATAAATTTGATTAACGCAGGCAATTTCAGTGTGAAAGACCCGGCACAAATTTGGGGACAGCCGATTATAGAGAATGATGTCAAACTCTTCGCTAACTACGGTGCGACCCTCACGGATACCATCGACTTCTATGGGCATGCTAACTACGCCCGCAAGCGCGTTGAAGGTGGGTTCTATTTCCGTAACCCGAATACCCGCGGTGGTGTGTTTAGTACGACCGGTGGCGATACGTTGCTCGTCGGGGATATGCGGGGTTTGACAGCCGAGATGGCAGACTGGGAAGCCCGAAAGGCAACAGCGGAAGCTGCAGGACAGGAGTTTACTGAACTCTCACCTCACGATGCTGACGATATCCCGATAACCAACCACGTTCCGGATCCTGAACGGTTGCAAGCCGTCAAGAATGACCCGAATCTATTCACATTTCAGGAGATGTTCCCAGGCGGATTCACCCCCAGATTTGGTGCATTCATGTGGGATAGTTCCGTCGTCGTTGGCGTTAAAGGCACCGCGCTCAGAGACACGTTGGGTAAGGACTTAACGTGGGATCTCAGCGGCTCTTTTGGACGAAACCATGCTGATTTCTTTATTTTCAATACCGTTAATGCTTCGCTCGGTCCAGATACACCGACCTATTTTGATCCGGGCGACTATATCCAGACGGATTATAACCTCAACTTTGATGTAACTTATCCGCTCAGCGACATGGTGTTCCTCGCTTCGGGTTTGGAATATCGGGACGAAGGATTTGAAATCATAGAGGGCGAACGCGAGTCGCATCAGATCGGGCCCCTCGCAGCGCAAGGCTTCACTGCCGCCTCCAATGGATTTTCAGGGTTCAGCCCGGTTGCAGCAGGCAAGTGGTACCGTTCCAACGTTGCGATGTATCTGGAAACTGAAATCAGACCGATTGATCCGCTCCTGATCGCGCTCGCTGTGCGCGGTGAACAATTTGAGATTTTCGGTAGCACCCTGAACTACAAAGCCGCTGTAAACTACAAGGTTACGGAAACGATGCGGTTGCGGGGAAGTTATAGTACCGGGTTCCGCGCACC